>DCTR01000004.1:1413-4911 GCA_002329385.1 Candidatus Shapirobacteria bacterium UBA1435 | reverse complement strand
ATTGAGTGGTATGAACCGTTGATGAAAATAGTGGAGGGAGGGGAAGTGGCGACGGAATATGCCAAAATGCCCAAGGGGCCGATTGAAGAGGTGATGCAGACGGAGTTGACCGACGGGTATGTGATCGAATTGCCATTTAATTGGGTGGATTTTGGGACTTGGGAATCTTTGGCAAAATATTTGATAGAGAAGGGTTATTATCAGGTTAAGGACGTCTTGGAGGTTGAGGCGGGAGGTAATTTTATCCGCAAACCGGAAGGCAAGATGGTGGCAACGATTGGGGTGGAGGGATTGGTGGTGGTTGACAGCGGCGACGCCCTGCTGGTGATGAGGAAAGAAGACAGTGGCAAGGTGGGGCAGGTGGTGGACAAGTTAAAAGAGGCAGGGAGAAGTGAGCTGCTGTAGGACTATGGCAAAAAAGTTTGTTTTTGAACCGGTGGAGGCAGTTGATCCTTTGACAGGGGAAAAGCGATTGCTGTCGGCAAAGGAGCAGGAAGAGATGCTGGAAAGGGGAATTTTGGTAAGCAATCCAAAAAAGACCGATAGGGGGGAGACGGAAAAATGAGCCAAGAGGCGGGGATTGAGGCGACTTTTTTTGGCTCGCCGGATTATGTGCCAACAAAAAGCGAGGGAGGCGGGGTGTGGAGAGAAAGACAGGAGAGGGGGATTTTGCCTGACGCCCAGGAGAGGTTTAACAAGACGCTGGAAGGGCGGGGGTGGAGACAAATAACGGAATTGGCAGACGGCTCGAGATTGCCAACCCTTGACGAGTGGGTGGAGTTGAGGATTGAAAACAGAAGAGGGACTAAATTTTTCCCGTGTTTTGTGGAGGATGGGGCCGGAGAGGTGTTTTTTGTGAAGACGCAAGCTGGAAATAACCAGGGCGATTTGGATTCGCTAAGAAGAGAAGCGACAATATTGCGCGGATTTAATGAAATGGGATATCCGAGCCCAAAGTTTTACGAATACGGGGAGCCGGGTGAGGAGACTTTGGCTTTTATAAAACTGGAGCCGATAAGGCCGGAGCAGGGCAGGGTGGCGGCGGCAAGCGAATGGCGGGAGGACCACGCAGTGGAGGCGATGAGGCTGATCAGGCAGACCGAAGAGACGCCATTGACGAATTTGCCGGAGGAGTTGAAGGAAATGGAGGTATTTCAGTCGGAAATAAAAGTGACGGAGGTGATGACGGATTTAGCAAGACGGGCTGGTAAGTATCTGTCGGAAGGGACCAAAGATAGACTGAAAAATCTAGCCGGAGAAGGAGGGGAGGTGAGGACGGTAATTGCTCACGGCGACATGACCCTGAAAAATATAGTAATCGGTTGGAATGGGGAAGTGATGCCGGTGGATTTTGAACTGGCAAAAAGAGGGTTTTTGGGACAGGACGCCGGTAAACTACTGACCGGACTTAGAGGTAACCGGGAGGTGTTTGGCAGGGCGTTGGAGGCATATTTGAACAACGGAAAGGGAGAAATTGATGAGGAAAGGTTGAGGGCATTGATGGTGGGGATGGCCACGGAAAATTTGGTTCATTTGGTTTCGAGGGTGGAATATTATGGCGAGGGGATGAGCGAGGAGATTAGGGGAGAGGTGGCCGCTTTTGGAGAGAGGGTGGAGGATGCGCTAAAGATTAGAGAGGCAATCAAGCCGGAGCCTAACTGACGTCGACGGTGAGGGTGACTGATTAAAGGGGGCCGGAAATTTTGTATATTGAATTGGCCGGGGCGGCCAAATAGAATGGGTGGATGGTGAAGGGATTTGACACAGAGAAGTATTTGAAAGCGCAAAGGAGGGCAATTGAGGCGAGGCTGGCGAAGTTTAAGGGAAGACTGTATTTGGAATTTGGCGGAAAATTACTTGAAGATTACCATGCCTGCCGCACACTGCCGGGATATGAGCCGAACACCAAACTTCGACTGCTAAAGAGCCTAAACAGGGACATGGGGGTGATTTATTGCCTGTCGGCAAAACAATTGGACAATGGAAAGATGAGGGGCGATTTTGGGGTGGGATATGATTTGGCGGCAATTAAAGCGCTGGAGGATTTGAGAAGGGAGGGGCTGACAATTGAAGGGGTGGCGATAAACAGATATGAAAAAGAAAAAGCGGTGGAGATTTTTATCAGGAAATTACAGGGAATGGGAATAAGGGTGATAAAAAGGAAGGAAATTGACGGGTATCCGGGAAACGTGGACAAGATCATCAGTGATGACGGCTACGGAGCCGACGAATATTTGGAAGTAAAGAACAGGTTGATAGTGGTTTGGGGGGCGGGTCCAGGTTCGGGGAAGTTGTCGACATGCCTGGGTCAGATTTACCATGAGGTGGGGCGGGGAATGGACTCGGGGTATGCCAAATTCGAAACCTTTCCGGTGTGGGATCTGCCTTTAAGTCATCCGGTTAACATAGCTTATGAAGCGGCAACGGCGGATATGGGAGATTTTAACCTAATCGATCCTCACCACCTGAAGGCCTATGGAGTAGAGGCGGTTAACTACAACCGCGACGTGGAGGCATTTCCGATTATCGAGAGAATATTCGGGAGACTGATGAAGAAAGGCAACTGGTCGAGGTCTTACCGGTCGCCGACAGAGATGGGCTTTAATGTTTTGAAGGAAGGAATAGTAAACGATAGGGTAGTGAGGAAGGCGGCGAAAAAGGAGATCAATTTTTATCTTTTCCGATACCGCGAGGAGTATAAAAAAGGGTTGGTAGATAAGGATACGCTGGAGAGGATGGAAAAAATAATGAGGAGGGCGAATGTGGCCGAGGATTTGTTGCCGACGGTTCGACTGGCGAGGCAAGCCAGGGAGAAGGCAAGGCGGCAAAAGGACAAGGGCTGGATGGGGGTTTATGCCGGAGCGGCGATAGAGCTAAAAAACGGAAAAATAGTTTATGGCAAAAATTCGCCGTTGTTGTATGCCGAGGCGGCGATGATCTTAAATGCAATTAAAGGTCTGGCAAAAATAGAAGATGAGTTTCAGCTGGTGTCGCCGTCGATTATCAGGCGGATTAACGAACTAAATGGTAGTTTGGGTGACACGACGACAGCTTTGAATATGAGTGAAACAGTATTGGCACTGGCGGTGTCGGCCAGAGATAATCCGCTGGCTAAAAGAGCGCTGGAAAGATTAAGTGAGTTGAGGGGTTGCTTTATGCATTCAACCCACCGGCTGTCGCCGTCCGACGCCCAGCTATTAAGAAAAATGGGTGTTTGGGTGAGCACCGACGGGGAGGTGGATTGAGACGGCGCGGATTGAGGTGGAGTGTTGATGGTAGCTGATTTGGTACAATATGGCAGATGCGAAATTCAAGGGAAGTTATAGGCAGAAACGTAGAGATTGACCAAATAGTAGGGTTGGAGATGATGCTGGCGGTCCATAATCTGACGATGGTGATGTTGCCGGCGATGATGAGCCAGGGATTTGGGGGGCGGTTTAAAATCGAAGGCGATTGGGGTATCCCTTTCTATCTGAATCCGATGGGTTATAAAACCCG
>DCTR01000004.1:0-1405 GCA_002329385.1 Candidatus Shapirobacteria bacterium UBA1435 | reverse complement strand
GGCAGGGATGATAGGAGAAAGTGATGGAGAATATTTAAGAGTTACGGCCAGGGCGATGAGTCAGGTGGCTGAAGTATTGGCCAAGACGGCAAGGGGATTAGGCGATTGGTTGACGCAAGAAGAGGTGGCAAGAAAAAATCCTGGCTGGAGTCTGGTGTTAGACAGGATCAAGCCGTCGGTTGGGAGAAGGCTGGGCGTGGGAGATGTTTGGAGCATGTTTGATGCAATTTCCAGGAGAGATTTTCGCGATTTGGCTGGCAGCGAGATTGAAGAGGTGGCGGATATTTTCGAAGAGAAGTCGGGCAGGGATAGAGGTCTTGGATGGTTAAGACTGTTTAGCAGGGGGTGGAAGGCGATGGCCAGCGTGATGGGTTACGCCCAAGTGGCAGGCGGAGGGGAGTACAAATCATCCCTGGAGATGAATAAGTCGGCCGAGGCGCGTGATAACACTTTGAATTATTTTTTGATGTTAAGAAAAAGAATGCTGACTACGGATGAAGTAGTTTATCTTTACGGTTATGTTTTTAAAGAATGCGGTCTGGGTAATTATTTACGTTGTTTTGGGTCTGAAAGTCTGAATAATTTTGCCAATGGGGTATTTGCGGAGTTATATGCGGCCATGCATTATTTGGACCAGGGAGCCGAGGTTGATATTGGTACGGGTGAGGATGAAATATCCGGGGTTGACTTGAGGGTAGCAACCGAAGGCGGGAGAATTTTGACACAAGTTAAGGGCACAGTCAGAACGGAGACATTGGAAGTTTTTAATTTGTGCAATGAAGACGACAGGGGGAGACTGGTGGAGCGTATGCGAAGGGGCGGACAAGACCCAAGAGGAAGGAGAGATATGGAAACGCTTTGGAGTTTAATCAAAACTGCCGAAAGGGAAGGGGCAGGAAGCGAGTGGTGTGTTGTGCCATCGGATTACCGAAGAATGTATGAGGGGCTAAAAGCCGGAGGGATTGGAGGCAGATGGGGATCTATAAAGACTTATGCCGAATTGGAAGAATATCGAAAGAGTAAATAAGAGAGGAACCAAAAACCCCGACACAGGTCGGGGTTTGGAAATCAGGCAGAGAGCTATCTTATTTGAGTTCGACAGTGGCGCCAGCGGCTTCAAGCTTGGTTTTGGCATCGTTGGCGATGTCTTTTTTGAAGGTGCCAAGCTGGGAAGGCGGGGCATCAACCAGATCCTTAGCCTCTTTGAGACCGAGTTCGGGTTTAAATTCGCGGACCACCTTGATGACGGCGATTTTGTTGGTGCCGGGATTGGTGATAACAACGTCGAATTCGGTTTTTTCTTCGGCAACAGGAGCGGCGGCACCGGGAGCGGCAGCACCAGCGGCAGCAACAGGAGCGGCGGCAACGGCCTGAACTTCAAACTTTTCCTCGAGAGCTTTAACTA
>DCTR01000024.1:24416-62363 GCA_002329385.1 Candidatus Shapirobacteria bacterium UBA1435 | reverse complement strand
CATTATTTAATTAACGGCCTAGATTATTGATAAATTTTAGCATGGAAGGACCAGTTAAAAAATTAAATGACTTTGGGCGTGTTTTTTTAGCCAAAGACGATGGGCAAGACAATCGGGATCGTAGATGGTTAACTGCCGCCAAAAGGCGGCAGAGTGGTTTTTGATTTTGAGATGGGTTAATTCATGGAGGATGATGTGGCGGAAGATGTGATAAGGGAAAAAAATTATTTGCCAATTGAAGCTTAGGCTGGAAAGGAGAGAGCAGGAACCAAAACGGGTGGATTGGTTACGGAACGAGACACGGCCGAACTCAAAGCCGTAGTTACTTTTTTGGACTAAAAGCTCATCGTCTATGAATTTTCTAGCGATCAGACGAAGTTTCTGGTCAAGTATTTTTTTTAGATGGGAGGAGGAAAGACTGGTGGTCTGAACGTTGATTACCTTTTGGTCGGGGAAAAAGACAATGGAGTCACGGGAGGCGGCAAGGAAGTTGAGGTCATAACTAACCCCAAGAATGACAAGGCGACGGAGACGGGCGATATTCGGCTTAGGTTTGATTTTGGCGGCATTGGCCAAANNAGACTGGAGGTGGAGGGCGGACAGGAAAGACGAAGACGGCGGGGAGAAAGGAATGTCAGAGTAATGTTTTTTACCTGACGACGAACAATCAGGCAGCAAAACCGACGATTATCAATATCCAAGCGTATGGATTGAGAGTTTTTTGGTAGGACCGACATGAAGGTAACCGGGGTGGGCGGTAAGGTAAATAAATAGTTTAGATGTTAGTATATTATTATGGTATATATTGGGGCAGATCATAGGGGTTACAAGCTAAAGAAAGAAATGAAAAGATGGCTAGAGGAATGGGGGGAGGAAGTAGTTGATCTAGGCAACAGTAAATACGACACCGACGATGATTATGCCGACTACGCAATCGCGGTGGCAGAAAAAGTGGCAATAGAGAGGGCGAAAGGAATTTTAATTTGTGCTTCCGGGGTGGGAATGGCGGTAGCGGCAAACAAGGTAAAAGGGGTTAGAGCAGGACNNGGAAGATGGCAAGGATGGCAAGAGAAGACGACGATATCAATATTTTATGTCTGGGGGCGGATCTGGTTTCAATGGAAAAAAACAAATTGATTGCACGGGCTTTTTTGAAGACCGTTTTTTCATCGTCGGAAAAACACATTAGGAGAATTCAAAAAATAAAAAAATATGAGAAATCTTAGAAGCGTAAGCGAAATCGGAGAAAAACAGATAACCATATTGAGGATTGACTGTGACTTACCAATAAACAAGGGCAGAATACTGGATAACAGCCGGTTGATTAAGTCGGTGGGGACGATCAGATTACTGTTGGAAAAGGGAAACAAGATAATGATAATTGGCCATATGGGCAGACCGAAACCAGGACAAGTGGTTTTGGGAAAGCCGGAAAATTATGACATCGAGTATTCATTAAGGCCGGTTTATTTGGAATTAATGTCGATTTTGGAAGAAAACGGAAGCAGTGTGGAAAGCGTTTTTTTGGAAGACATACTGGAGAGAGGGAAAATCGCCGAAGCAATTGAAGTGAACCAAATATTATTTTTTGAGAATCTAAGATTTTGGAAAGACGAGGAAGAAAATAATCATGAGTTTTTGAGATATGTGATGGAAATAGCAAGCTGTTTTGTTAATGATGCGTTTGCCGTAGCCCATCGAGAAAACGCCTCGATAACACTATGGCAAAAGATGGAGACATATTACGGCTTGAGCTTTATTGAGGAGGTAGCAAAGATAGACAAAGCTTTGACTGACCCGGAAAGGCCACTGACGGTGGTGCTGGGCGGGGCGAAGAAAGATAAACTGGACTATCTGGAGGAACTGGCAAATAAGGCAGACTGGGTGCTGGTGGGAGGTAAATTACCATTGCTTTTGGAGCCGGAAAGGATCGGGACGCAGGCGAAAGTGATGGTGGCCAAGTTGACGGAAAACAAGCTGGATATAGACGAAGAGAGCAGAAAAAAATTTAGTGAAATAATAAGTAACTCAAAAACAGTAATATGGGCCGGTGCCATGGGTTATTATGAGGACAGTGAAAACCGCCGGGGGACGAAAGAAATCGCTTGGGCAGTAGCAAACTGCCAAGGATACAAGATTGTGGCAGGGGGAGATACAAGCTCATCAATACAGGAACTGGGGCTTAAGGACAGAATCGACCTGATTTGTTCGGGGGGAGGGGTGTTACTGGAATTAATGACAAAAGGCAGATTGCCAGCGTGGGAAGAAGGGGAAGAACAAAGACGGTAAATAGTTTATGATTAAAATATGACAGAAAGTAGAAAAATAAAGATAGGCATAAATGGTTTTGGACGGATAGGGACAGTAGCATTAAGGGCGATATTGCTAGAAAAATACAACGTGGAAGTAGTAGCAATAAATACAACCGGCGCATATGNNAGTATGATTCGGTTTATGGAAGATCGCCGGCTAAAGTGGAAGCAAAAGACCCAGAGAAAGGTGGAGAATTGGGAAGATTGGCTATCGGCGATCAGGAAATACCGATTTTGGGAGAGATGGATCCGAGCAAAATTGGCTGGAAAAATTACGGCGTTGAGGTAGTGCTGGAGTGCACCGGAGCATTTACGGACAATAAGGCATTGGCCCATATCAAGGCAGGGGCAAAAAAGGTGGTAATATCGGCACCGGCTAAGGATCCAAAAATACCGGTTTATATATTGGGGGTAAACGAGGACAGGTATAGGGGCGAGCCACTGATTTCAAACGGATCGTGTACGACTAACTGCGTGGCTCCGATAGTAAAAATCATTGACGAAAAAATCGGTTTTCAAGAGGGAGTATTAACGACGGTTCATGCCTATACAACGAACCAAAACCTGGTGGATGGGATATGCAAAGATCCAAGAAGATCAAGGGCGGCGGCGATTAATATTGTGCCGACTTCGACAGGGGCGGCAGAGGCGGTGGTGGCGGCCTATCCGGAAGCAAGGGGACGGTTTGCGGGGACGGCGATAAGAGTGCCGGTGGTGTGCGGATCATACTCCGATTTAACATTTAAACTGGTCAGAAAAACGACCACCGAAGAAGTCAACTCAATACTGGAACAGGCCAGCGTTGACCCAAGACTGGTGGGCAAACTGAAAATATCTTACGAGCCTTTAGTCTCAAGTGACATAATCGGTAACAGCGGTTCGTGCATCATCGACAGCAGGATGACTAAAGTTATATCGGACGATATGGTATCAATCGGTGCATGGTATGATAACGAATATGGCTATAGCTGCCGACTGGTGGAGATGGGCATGCTGGTGGGGAAAGAAAATCCGTAAATCGAAATATTTTCATTTGGGGGTGATTGCCTGGGGAATTGGTTTTTTGGCGTTGACGGCGGTAATCGCATTAAACCCAGAGCCGTTTGTCGGGTTTGGATACCCGGGAGTGTTCTTTTTCAATATGTTATCGGGGCCGGGAATGTTTTTGCTGCCAAGTTTATCAACGAGGATGAACGTGTTGGGGTTGGCCATGGCGTCGGCAGGGGGAATGGCAGTCAACGACAGTGTTGGCTGGTTAGCGGGAAGAAGCGGTGAGGAGCTATTACCCACATCAGAAAAGGTTAAAAAAATTCAAAATTCGATCCAGAAATTCGGACCATGGGCGTTGCTATTTTGGTCACTAATTCCATTCCCTTATGACCTGATCGGGTTGATAGCCGGGTACTTGCGAATCCCCTACCCTAAATATATTTTGCCAACTTTTTTGGGGAAATTTATTAGGTTTTTACTTATCAGTAGCGGCGTTTTGGCATTTTGGAGCAATGATAAAATTTAATCAAGGCTAAATGATAATCCCGACAGTATTTGACAAAAATTACAGGCAGGTGGAAGAAAAGATAAACCGGGCAATTAAATTGACAAGGTGGCTGCAGATAGACGTGACGGATGGCATATTTACAGAAGGCAAGACGTTTGAACTGGAGCTGCTGGCAGAGACAAACGAACAGCTTTCGGCTTTACTGGACATACATTTAATGACTAAAGAGCCAATAAGCTGGATAAACAAGTGTATGTTTGTCGGGGCAAGCCGAATAATCGGCCAAGTGGAAATGATGAGCAACAGAAAAGAATTTGTGAACAGGGTCAAGAACGAAGGGATGGAGGCCGGACTGGCATTCGATATAGAGACAGAAATCGGCGACATCCCCCAAGATACAGACGTAGTGCTGATTATGGCAAGAAAGGCGGGATTTGGCGACCACCCGATTGACGAGAGAGTGTGGGGGAAGATAGAACAAGCAATATCACTAAGAAACAGCCGGGGGGGGCAATATGCGGTAGGGGTTGACGGAGGAATCAGTGAAGACAATATCGACAAATTTGACAAGGCGGGGGTGAATATTTTTTACTGCGGCAAGGCGATATGGGAAGGTGATAAGATGGAGAACAACTGGTTAAAATTAAACGGAAAAATAAATGATAAGTGAGACGAGGAAGAAAATCAGAAGAGTGGCTTTTTTTGGAGACGGTTCGGCAAAGAGGGATGACAAACACTTTGTCGAGGCAGAAAAAGTGGCAAAACTATTGGCGGAAAACGGATATATTGTAGTTAACGGCGGTGGGCCGGGGGTGATGCTGGCGTCGACACTGGGAGCAAAAGAGGGCGGGGGGAAAGTGGAGACAGTGGTGTTAAACCCCAAAAAGGAGCCGGGGAATTATGAAGGGATTGACAAGTCGAATATGGAGCTGGCGGATAAGGTATACACAGCCAACAACTATCAGGAAAGAATGGCCAAATTGGTCGAAATAGCCGATGCTTTTGTAGTATTTAAGGGCGGAGCGGGTACGCTTTCGGAAGTGGGACTAACATGGGAAATGGCAAAATTTGAATACGGCAGGCACGAACCGTTGATATTTTTTGGAAAATGCTGGAAGAAAATAGTTAAGGAAATAATCAATAACCTGGAGATGGAGGAGATCGAGCAGGACGTAGTAGAAACGACGAGCAGGCCAGCAAAGGTGCTGGAAATACTAAAGAGGGTCAATCGGTAATCTGCGGCTGGGAATTGTGGAGGATGGCGATTGGATAATAATCGGTCTGGACAAGGTCGGTGGCAGAGAGAGTGAGGCGGACGATTTGGGAGTGAGAGGTTTCGTAGGACCAACTTTGATCGAAAATAAAATTGCCAAAAGAGTAAAAGATGGGTTTTTGCCGGTATATTTCGGGGGGTTGCCAGACGTGAGGGTGGTGTCCGTGGATAATGTCGGCACCAGCATCGACTAGTTGGTGAGCCAAATCAATGCGCCACTTTTCGGGGGCAGGTTGATATTCATTGCCCCAATGAAGGGAGACGACCAGCCAATTTACCTGGGGATCGTAAAGACGAACATCGGAAAGAATATCCTTTGGGCTAAATTTTGGGTTAGTAACAAAATCGTAGCCCAAAAAGCCAAAGCTAATTCCGTCGACGGTTTGGGTGGTGAATTTGAAGTCAGGAGGGTGAGAATAGAAATGACCAATGTGGTGCTGGTCCAGATAGTCAATTGTTTGGAAAAAACCATCACGACCATAATTGAAAATATGATTGTTCGCCAGGTTCAAAGTAAACCTATTTTCCGAAAGATAAGGTAGAAACCTGTCGTCACCGCAAAAAGTAAAGGTGCCGGTTTTGCCCTCGGGGCAATTGGGGATGATGGGACTCTCCAGATTGGCCAGATTAAAGTCGTTTGATTTTAGCCAAGGAGAGACAACGGCAAAACTCCAATTGAAATCGTTTTTGCGCCGGGCGGTGGAGGTGATGTGACGACCCAGACCAAGGTCACCAACGAGACCGATGTGGGCAAGAGGAAGCGGAGCCGGAGAAGGGATGGAGGTGGGGATAACGGTTGGAGAAGGTAGACGAAGAGAACCAAAGTCGAGAGGTGAAACTACGTCTGACGGCCCCGATGATAAAGAAAAAACACACATCCAGAAGGCTTGGGCATCGAAGAGACTATTTGCTTTATTTTCAGGCCAATAACCCAAGCTTTTGCTATTTGGGCAGTGAATTTGACGACCGGAAAAGGAGAAGAGAAATGGAACACCAACACTAAAAAATGCCAGGGTAAAAGTGACAAACAGAAGACGACGAAGCATCATTTGATGTTAGCAGAGAAATTGACGATACATATTTGGGTGACAATAATTTAAGCAGGCCTTCTTGCTGCTAAAAAATGAAGATATAATTTATAAGCAATGATGTTGAAACCAAAAAGAACACAGATGACGATAGTGGCAATGTTGGCAGTGATTTTGGGAGGATGCGGGCTAATACCAAAAAAATCAGCCGTAGAGATAATGAGCAACGTGACAGCCAAGGTATTTATTAACGGCAAGGAAGCGGGGGTAACGCCGTATAAAAACAGCAGCCTGGTGCCAGGAGAGATCGAGATAAAAATGGAGGCAGAGGGACAAACATGGACGAGAAAACTAATGCTACACAATAATGTGAACACGGTGGTTGATTGGGAGTTTGGGAAAAGCGAGGAACAGTCGGGAGGATACATTTTGTATATGGAGAAGACCGGAGATGGTAAAAAAGCAGGAATAATGATCAGCGGTAGCCCAGACAAATCGTCGGTGCATATTGACGGAGAGGTAAAAGGGTTCACACCAATGAGACTGGACGATATCGGCCAAGGGGACAGACAAGTATCGATAACCTATCCGGCCTATAAAGGATTGAATGTCTTCGTGAAAGCAATAAAGGGATACCAGCTGGTAATTGAGGCAAATTTGGCATCACAGAAAGAACAATTGGAAATAACGGAAGAACCAACTCCAACCGATACGGCGGAAATAACGATAAAAAAACGGATATTGATTAAGGAAACCGAGACGGGGTGGCTTAGAGTCAGGGAACAACCAAACTCAGGATCGATTGAAGTAAAAAAGGTAAACCCGGGAGAAAAATACGACTTACTGGAGGAACAAGAAGGTTGGTACAAAATCGACTTAGGGAACGGAAA
This sequence comes from Candidatus Shapirobacteria bacterium UBA1435, assembly GCA_002329385.1. Lineage (GTDB taxonomy): Bacteria > Patescibacteriota > Microgenomatia > UBA12405 > UBA12405 > UBA1435. Next base: position 55,362 of record DCTR01000024.1, on the reverse strand, counting down.
AAGCGGATGGGTTAATGCTAAATACGCCGAGATAATTTAAGAGTAAAACCGACAAAAAGGATAAAAAGGCCAAATAAAGCGTAGAATTTCTGTTGACTGTTTAGGAAAAGAGAAAGGAGGCCGAGAATAAGACTAATTGACCAATAGAAGATAGCTATCCGGCGACGAGACCAACCGAGATGCAAAAGACGGTGGTGGAGATGTTGGCCATCAGCATAGAAAATCGACCGACGATGTTTTAGGCGACGGATAATGACAAAAATAGCATCGAGCATGGGGATACCGAGAAGAAAAATCAGGGTGGCAAGTTTTGCCCCGGAGAGAATGGAAAGGACCGATAAAAATAGACCGGCTAAACTTTTACCACTGTAACCTGGCATTATTTTTTGGGGAGAAAAGTTGAAAGGAAGAAAACCAAGGTAGCCGCCGGCAACGGCACCGGCAAGAATAATTACCGGCCACTGCGAGATATCAGCCGAATACTTTAGACCAAGGATACCAATAAAAATGGCGGAGATAGCGACAAAGCCAGGAAGTTGGCCCTCAACACCGGCAGCCCAGCCAACAATGTTGGTGCACCAGACAATCCAAAAAATGGCCAGAAGATCAGAAATTAACCAAATTTGATGGCGGCCAAAATAGTCAAAACTATAGACGAAGCGACTAAAGTCGATAACCCCACCAAAGGGATTAGAGAGATAGGCAATACCTATACCAGAACTGATGATAATCAGGCCGGAGAGGACGTTGGTGAAAAGACGAAGGTGGGGACTGATGTCAAAAATGTCATCAACCAAACCAACAACAAGGGTAACCAGAGCGGCGATGAGGATGGAGAGAAGGTGGTGATCGAGCGGCAAAAAAATTAAACAGGTGACCAGGACAGAAAGAAAAATGGGGATTCCCCCACCCCGCGGGACAGGGGTGGTGGCGGTGGCATTGTGGGTTTTTTTCTGTTTTTGAACCGGGTCTTCGACCAGCCCATGAGAGACAAAAAACTTGACCACAAAGGGAGTGACGATGAAAGAAACGCGGAAGGAAATAAAAATGGCGAGAAAAAAGGTAAAATTCATAAATTAAACGGCAAGGCCAATAATATGGAAAAGGCTGACGGAGGAAAAGACGGAAAACACCAGAGAAAAGATAATTAATAAATAGGAGAAAAGGAGGTGTTGGGAAACCAAAAAAATGGCGACAAGATGGTTGATGATGGTAATCAAAATGGAAAAAGTCGGCAGAAGAAAGAGGCTGGAGGCAGGGGCCAGGCGGCCATCCCCCCAGGGTAGAGAAAAATACAAAGGGACCTGGGGAGGAAGTTCGGAAAAACGAAAGATAAGATATAGGAGCTGAAGGGAAATCAAGAATAGATTAAACTGAAAAAGCTTGAGGTGGTGGGGATTTTGCCAAAAGCGACCAATGGCGGAAAGAGTGCGAAAAATTGATTGGAATAACGTCATAGGGTTAATCTCTTAGGCGATATAGGACGCACTGGTCGGCAAACCGATAAGGATAATAATAAGTTTTTAAAAAGCCAAGGTAGATATCGGAGGAGGAAGTCGGCTGATAGACAATAAGCTGGGGTAAATAAATTTTTGTCAAATCGATTAGTTGACTGGCATCTTTCGACTGATAACTGCGAAAAAGATCATCCGCTTTTGTTTTTTGGATGGTGGTCAAGCGGTTGAGACGACGAGAAGAGGTGAGCACAAAGACCGAATGTCCGGAATTAATAAACGGAGAGAGCTGGCGACTAATGTTTGAGAAACGCGGGTCGCGATAAGCCTGGAGGATGTTGGTTAGTGAAATAAATATCGGGACAGAGACGAGAAGAAGGGCAAATGCAAAAAGCGGTATTTTTTTACCTGCAACCGGCATAAGATAATTTTAGATTAAAAAATTGTGAAGTAAAATTCAGGTGGAGTTAGCTTTCTTGACGGTAGTCTTGTATTCGAGACGCCGGCCAAAGAGGAGACGGGTGTGGGAGTGGAGTCCAGGGAGAACTGACATGGTAAGGGTAGCGATTGGCATGAACGGCCACTGGAGAAGGTTTTTGAGAAAATTAACCAGGCCTTTCTTTTGGGAGACAGGACGAAGCATCCAATCGAGGATAATTATGGAGAATAACGGCAGAAGGCAGAGGGTAAGAATTAGATTGGAAATACGGGGGAGGTTGTAGCCAAAAGTGGTTCGGAAAAAACCGGGGTTTAACATAACTGGCAAAGAAGTGCCGAGAGTCAGGATAAACCAGTTGCTCGACCAGATAAGATGCGTCTGAATGAGCTTAAAGATACGCAAGGCACGGGTGGTGAGGGGAATTTCGGGATGGACGCGAGCCTGTTCGATGGCGTAAGGGATATCGATGGCACCCCAGGCATGACGCAGACATTGGTTGTAGCGGTTTTTTAGAGCATCAAAATAATTCGCCCCGCCGGGAGCATCAACGACGGTGGGCAAGAAAATCGGTTCAACGCTGGATTTACCGCCGGTGCCGAAGAAAGTCTGGAGAAAAATATGCCAATCTTCGGGGATCATGTCGACATCCCAATAGCCGACGGAGTCGATGAGACGATAGGAAGAAGAGTAACAAGAATAGTTAAAGAAAAGGCCGTCGGGCTCCTGAATATTGGCGATATGAATCACGTTTCCCAAAGTACCAATGATTCTGATTGGGGCCGGTACCTGATTGATGTTATGATGCCAAAAGATTGGTGATTGCCAGAAGCGAAAGTAACGGTGAGGATTGGAAGCAAAACGATAGGTCAGGGCAGAGAAATATTTCGGATGAAAAACAGTGTCAACGTCGCAACTGGTCAGGGTGAGATAATCTATTTTCAAACGGCCGGAGTCGATAAACAGTCTTTTGAACTCCTTGGCTGCCCAGGCTTCATTGGAATGCTTGCCAACGGTTTCGCCGGGCAAATCCTTGGGGTGTTCGGTGAAGGTTAAACTGCCAAAAGTATGGCGGTACCGCGAGTTAAAGTAGTTAATGGTCCTCTGGTTGTTTTCCTGGCCGGCACGTTGTTCTTGGCCGATAACCAGATGGAGCTTTTTGAGATTGATATCAGTTTGCGAAGCAAGGCTGCCGACAGCCATTTCGATGACTTCAACCGGTTCTTTGTAAGAGGAAATAATGACAACGTGACCAACCTGATTGTATTTTACCCAATCCGAACGAAAATCCCGATTGAATTGTTCAAGCCAATTGGTGGCGGAGGCGGATTTGATCTTAAAATATCCGACAATAGCAAAAAAGGAAGACTTGAAGGACTGATAGAGCCAATAGACCAGAAAGGCGATGGCAAAATAAGCAACCAGGCGGGGAACCAAAAATGCCCCCCAGACAGGAAAAGTAATAGTAGTCCAGGCAATCAAACCAGGGACCATTTCCCATAGACGATAAGTTCGGCTATTTTTGTTCATGAATGGAGTTTGGCAAAAATGGCGCCAAGAGGAAATAAAAACGCCTTAGTAAAGAGAAAGTAATGGTTTTATTATATCAATTGGGTAATATCGTGTTAAAAATGAGCAAGAAAACAAAAACGCAGGGATTTAAATCGGCAGTATTGGCTATGTGTGGAAGGATGTTGCCGATGCCTTGCCGACAGTTTAACAACAGCGGCGCGAGACAAGCCGAGCAATGATGGAAAATACCAACCCCAGCCTACAAAAAGCAGTTGAAAAGACAATCAGATACGCCAGAAAATTCGGGGGCGGTTTAGATAGGGATGAGCTATGGACGAGGCTAATATCGAATAGGGCTTACAGCAAGGAGGCGGTATACAAAGAGGCAGATAAGATCAAATTGCCCACAGGTAGGAGTAAACAATTTGCCAAGGAGAAGGTGAGAAAGGCAAAAGATTTTGTCGAAAAGACAAGATGGATGGGCCAGATTTTGATGATAGGAATAAGCGGGTCGGTAGCGGCGGGGTATCCAAGCCAAAACGACGACATCGACCTAGTGATGGTAACAAAGAAAGACAGTTTATGGCTAACCAGATTGATGGTGTGGCTGACGGCAAAGGCAGTTGGAAAAAAAATCAGACGTTACGGCAAAAAAGAGGAAAAAGACGCAATCTGCTTAAATATGTGGTTAGAGGAAGATTGTCTAGAAATACCAAAAGGGAGGAGGAATTTAAGAAGCGCGGTGGATTTGATTTTACTTCGGCCAATTTTGGACAGAGGTGAGATAAAACAAAAAATGCTAGAACAAAACAAGTGGGCAAAGAAGTATGTGGCCACCGGGTTTGGGAAGGAAGTAAAGAATAGGCCGACCAAAGGGGCAAAAGACACCAAACCGGTAGGCAGACTGATTAATGAAATTTTATATAGAGTGGAAAAATGGTATATGAGGGGCAAAATAACCAGCGAGAGGGTAAACAAAAAACAGGCGATGTTTCATGGAAGATGACCTTGACCGACCTTTAGCCTATAAATAGTAAAGATTGATATAATAGTCGTTGCACGTCGGTTTATTAATTTGGGGCAAAAAAAACAGTGAAAATCCCAACTAAGGATAAAGAGATAAACCGCCAAAGCCAGCTACTAAAGGGGTTGGGGTTGGCTGCGGCAATATTATTGGGAGTGGTAATACTAGTAGTTTCTTGGGTAAGGGCAGGATTAGTTATTCTGGCGATAGAAAGCAGAGATGAAGAGATTAGGGTTTTACCGATTAGGTTTGCGGTGGACAGAGGTGAAGGCGAAATAGAATGGTATGCCTATAAAATTCCGGAAGCTGGTATGTTACCGGGAAACATGCTTTACGGGGTGAAAGAAGTGAGAAACGACTTGTGGTTGGCAATGTCGAGAAGTCCAGAAGAAAAAAAGAGATTGCTGTTGTTGATGGCCGACAAAAAAATAGCGGAAGCCAATAGTCTAATCAAGTCCGGAAAAAACAAATTGGCACTGAAAGCTGGCAGAAAGGCTCTGGATAAATTAAAATACTCCAAGCAGGTGGCAGAAGCCACAGAAAAGAATAATGGTTTAGAGGAGCGAATATTTCAGGCAGGATACGCTTACAAGATGGTTTTGGGAGCAATGAAATTCGAAAAGGGAGAGAGGAACGACGAATACAATAAATTAATTGATGAACTTGACAGGTGGAATGAAGAGCAAAGAGAAGAAAAGGAAAGCCGGGAAGAACAATAGGTGGAGAAAAGCGTTGGGTTTGATGGTGATGGTCCTGATAATAATAGTTGGCTGGCTTATCTGGTGGCTAAGGGATATGCCAAGTCCAAGAAAACTAGCCAAGGATGATTTCCCTGTTTCGTCAATAATTTATGACAGGAATGGGATAATTTTGTATGAGATATATTCAGACAAAAGGCGAGATCCGATTCCACTAAAAGAGGTGCCAAAAAGCCTGGTGGATGCGACTTTGGCAATAGAGGATGCCAAATTTTACCAACACTGGGGCTTTGACCTGAAAGGAATGGCGAGGGGCCTTTATCGGACGTTAGTCAAAAAAAGACTACAGGGCGGGTCGACAATAACCCAGCAATTGGTAAAGAATGCCCTACTAAGCCAGGAAAGGACGTTGTCAAGAAAAATCAGAGAAGCAATTCTGACCGTATCAACTGAAATTCTTTATACAAAAGAACAAATACTGGAAATGTATTTCAATCAGACACCGTATGGAGGGACAATATATGGAGTCGAGGCAGCGGCAAGAGGAATATTTAATAAGAGTGCCAAAGAGCTAAATCTGGCAGAATCGGCGCTAATCGCCGGCTTACCCGGATCGCCGACAAAGTATTCGCCCTTTGCCCACCCCGAGGCGGCCAAAAACAGGCAATTGATGGTGCTACAAAGAATGCAGGAACTGGAAATGATAAGTAAGGAAGAAAAAGAAAAAGCGGCCGAGGAAAGATTGGCATATTACGTAGATAAAAGCGGAATAAAAGCTCCACACTTTGTTTTTTATGTCAAGGAAATGCTGGCCGAAAAATACGGGATCGAAAAACTAAACGAAGGCGGATTGAAAATCAAAACCACCCTCGACTGGGGTATACAAAACTGGGCAGAGACAGTGGTGGCGTCGGAAACGGCTAAGCTGGAAAAACACAAAGTAACAAACGGGGCGGCTTTGGTAACCGAGCCAAAAACCGGACAAATACTGGCGATGGTGGGTTCTAAGGACTATTTTGCCAATGATATTGACGGCAAATATAACGTGACAACAGCATCAAGGCAACCTGGCTCATCAATAAAGCCAATTAACTACGCGGTGGGGCTGGAATTGGGAAAGGTGACTCCAGCATCAGTGTTTGACGACAGTCCAACCTGTTTTCGGGGGCAGAAATTGTATTGCCCAACCAACTACGGCAATAAATACTTTGGGGTGCAAACTCTAAGGAATTCATTGGGTAATTCACTAAATATACCAGCGGTCAAGGTTTTAAAACTCAACGGGCTGGAGACGTTTGTGGCTAGTGCCAGCGCAATGGGAATCAGATCGTTGAATGATCCGGAAAAATACGGACTGTCGCTGACGCTTGGCGGAGGAGAGGTGACAATGGTGGATATGGCGGTGGCCTTTGGAACGCTGGCAAACATGGGGGTGAGACAGGATTTAACAGCAATAATCGAGATCAGAGACAAGAAGGGCGAGGTATTGGAAAAGTTTGAAGACATCCCAGGGGAGAGAGTGATTACCAGAGAGACGAGCTTTTTGGTCCACAATATTTTGTCGGACGACGGAGCCAGGGGAATGGTATTTGGATCAGGGTCGATGCTAAACATCAAAGGGCATCCAGAAGTGGCGGTGAAAACCGGAACGACGAATGATATGAGAGACAACTGGACAATCGGCTATACCAGTGATTATGTAGTAACGGTTTGGGTGGGAAATAACGATAATTCAAAGATGGGCTATTTGGTTTCGGGAACAACAGGAGCCGCCCCAATATGGAACAAGTTAATGACCGAGATATTGAAAGAAAAGCCGGTAAAGAAGATGACAATGCCTCAAAATATAGTAAGGATGGAGGTATGCAACCTAACCGGACAACTGGTGCCAGAGGAAGGATGCGAATCGCACTATGAATATTTCAATAAGGAGTTCACGCCAAAGGAAAAGGTGGGGACGAAGATGAATTTGTTGATAGACAAAGATAGCGGTAGGGCGGTTGGTGAAGGGGAAACCAAAACAAATGTCGAATGGCAAGAACACATGGCGATTAAGGACGCTCTTGGCATAATAGTTTGTCTTGACTGCCCGGTCAACACCGAAGAGAAGACGGTGGTGACGGTAAACTAAACGTGGTAAGGAGATTTTTCGTCGGGCTAGGAAGACCGTTTTATAGATTAATAAGAGCGCTGGGGAGAGCGGTAAAGAAAGCGTCTATAAAAGTAACGAGTAGAAATTGGATCAAAAACTGGCTTTATTTAGCAATGTCTTTGGTGGTGCTGGGCTGTTCGGCGGGGATGGCTTGGATTTACTGGGAGGTAATAGAGCCGATGCCGAATATTAATCAAATATATAATCCACCGAGCCTGTCGACAAAAATTTACGACCGTAACGGAAACCTGCTATTTAAGTTCTACGACCAGGAAAACAGAACGTGGATTTCTTTAGAGAGGATACCAAAAAACCTAGTGCTGGCGACAATCGCAATTGAAGACAAGGATTTCTATAATCATCACGGGTTGTCGGCAAAAGGTATCGGCAAAGCAATAATGTATAACTTAAAAAAAGAAAAGGCAGACAAATTGAGAGGTGGCTCAACAATTACTCAACAGTTGGTTAAGAATGTGTTTTTTGACGGAGACAAAACATTCAAAAGAAAAATCAGAGAGGCAATTATGGCGGTAATGTTGGAGATGAAAATGAGTAAAGGCGAGATACTGGAGAGATATTTTAACGAGGTAGCATACGGCGGTGACACTTACGGAGTCCAGGAGGCAGCGTGGAAATATTTTGGCAAGAACGCCTGGGAACTAGACCTTAAAGAGTCGGCCTACCTGGCAGGACTGATTGCGGCACCTTCGTCGTATTCACCCTACGGGGCAAACCCCGACTTTTCGGTTTACAGGCAAAAACATGTTTTAGACGAAATGGTGAAAGCGGGATTTGTCGGCCAGGAGGAGGCAGACAGAGCAGGAATAGACAAATCGGAGCTGAAAAAGAATATCAGCAATATTGAAGCGCCACATTTTGTGTTTTATGTTAAAGAATGGCTGGACCAAAGGAGAGGTTTTGAGGATGTAGGCAGGCAAGGCTTAAAAGTAATGACCTCTCTGGATATCGGCGTGCAACAGATGGCGGAAAAAATTGTCAAGGAAGAGGTGGAGAAAGTGAAAAGATTAAGAATAACCAATGGGGCCGCCTTGGTTCTCGACATAAAGAACGGAGATATTTTGGCAATGGTAGGATCAAAGGATTATTACGATCAGGAGATCGACGGCAAATACAACGTAGCGACAGCACTTAGGCAACCCGGATCGGCAATAAAACCAATCAACTACCTTTTAGCCATACAAAGAGGGGCGACGTTAATGACAATAGTGGAAGATAGCCCAGTGACCTATGAGATCAAGGGACAAAAACCTTATAAACCACAAAACTACAACGGGAAATATATGGGAAGAGTGACACTAAAGACGGCACTGGCGTCTTCACTTAATATTCCGTCAGTCAAACTGTTGGCCCAAAACGGGGTGGAAAACATGATTTCTTTGGCAGAAGAAATGGGGATCACCACCTGGAAAGACAGGTCGAGATTTGGACTATCACTGGCATTGGGGGCAGGGGAAGTGAAGATGATTGATCTGGCACAGGCATATTCTGTTTTTGCCAATCTGGGGAAAAAAGTAGAAATTAACCCGCTTACAGAGGTTAAAAACTATCTGGGAGAAACGGTAATAAAGAAGGAGGTAAGGGCAGAACAGACAATAGACCCGGGGATGGCATTTTTGATAAACACAATACTGTCCGACAATGCAGCCAGAACCCCAATATTCGGTCCAAATTCAAAATTAAAGATAGAGGGGAAAACGGTAGCCGTCAAGACAGGAACAACCAACAGCCTGAAGGACAACTGGTGCATTGGCTGGACACCGTCGTATCTGGTGGCGGTGTGGGTAGGAAATAATGACGGGACACCAATGAGCTGGGTTGCCTCGGGAGTAAGCGGAGCGACACCGATCTGGCAAAGGATAATGAAGGAATTGCTGAAAAACGAAGATGACGAGAAATGGCCCGTTCCGGCCAATGTTTACCTGGTCAAAACATGCAACAATAGAGAGGAATATTTTGTCAAAGGATCAGAAAATAACGTGGTTTGCCTGCCGTTACCGACTCCGACTTTGGGAGACTGATATTTATTAACGAGTCTGGCTGATGGCGGACCAGTAAAGATTCTTGGCCAAAGATGGGATAAGTTGTTGAGACTGTTGCAGATTGTTGCTACCGGAGACTTTGGCAACAAATAACATTTGGCGACCAGGGACGACGATAAGGGCAGAGATTTGATAGTAGTCGGCTTGACTGGTAACTATTTCTTTGACAGAAGCACCTTGGGGAAGAGAATCGAGAAGAGTACTGTTTGGATTAGGAGAGAGAGACTGGAGTGACCGGAGAATATTGGATAGAGACTGCTGGCTAAAGATCTGATCAGGATTCCGACTCCAGACATAAGCGGAGCTGGTTGAGGGAGGGCTTTGAAGGTAAACAGACCAGTAATTGCGGTCAGATTTGATGATATTTTCGACTNNGTTCGACTTCGTCGGTAGTAGACAAGGGAGACCGAGGAGAAAAGAAGGAAAAGGAGGGAAGACGGATGTCAAATGAGGGAGGACGAAGAGTAAAAGAGATGCTAGTAAAACGACGATAAAGATAAAAGACCAGACTAGAACCAACGAACAAAACAAGTAGAATGATCAGCGAACGCCGTTTTTTTTTGAGCTTATCTTCGGAGGAGACGGCGTCTAATAGATCCAGCTGGGAGGCCGATTGGACTTTTTTGTTTTTTTCGGGTTTGGGAAGCATGCTTAAGAATTAATTTGAGGCAAAGTAAGAAGGCCGGGTTTAGCACCGAACAGGGAGACGACAGAAGCGGAATTTTTGATTCCCCAAAACAAGGCATCCTTGGCTGGTTTTTGATAAAAAAGAGCGCTAACAAAGGCAGAACCAAATCCGTCACCGGCACCAGTTTCCTCGACAGGTTTAACGTTTAGAACCGGAGAAAAAAGGTGTTCGTGCGAGCAAAGAACGTGGGCACCCTGCCGGCCGTTGGTGACAGCGACAATAGCCGAACCAAGCAGAGATAACTTGTGCCAAAATTCAGGAGAGGAGATGTCGGTTTTGACAATAATTTCTGATTCCGTCTTGTTAAATTGAAGATAATCAACATATTTGAACAAAGGAACCAGACGATTGGGCTGGTTCAGCTCACGATTCCCAGGGTTAAGGGCGACCTTGATTTGATTTTCAACAGCAAAGCCTATAAGCCGCTCGAGCAGGTCGAGATTACCCTCAAGTGAAGTGATATAGAACCAGCGGGAGGAGATTTTATCCCAGGGAATATCTTTGTCTTGGAGACTGGTCTGGCCGCGGTTGGTGAGAATAGAACGGCCACCGTCAGGACCGACCAAAATAACGGAATAATCAGTTGAGGACTGGTCGTCGTAGGCCAACAGAGGGGTGACGTTATTTTGACTGAAGTCGTCGAGAATATAGCAGTGAAGGTGATCATGTCCAACTAGGGCGACACAGGCGGTTTTCAGACCAAGACGGGAACAGGCGACAGCGGCATTGGAGGCTCCCCCACCAGAAGTGATAAGGCCAGTGCTGATTTCCGACTTGGACGAATAGGGTAAAGAAATGAGGCCATTGGCCACGGTAAAGCTGGATGATCGAGCAAAAATATCGACAGTGGCAGCACCAAAAGAGACTAGATCGAACATAGTTAGTTAAGTATACAAAGTTAATCCGCGGTTTGATTAAGCCAAGACTAAACCGATGGGGCAAACTCCCGCAATTTACTGATGACTAGATTTTTTAGATCCAGGACGAGCGGTTGGAAATAATCGTAGATCTTTTCGGAACTAACAGCTGACAGATTGTCGGCAAGGGAGTGTTTAAACTTAAGACGAAGGTCAGTGTTGATATTAATCTTAACGATACCGGTTTTAATGGCTTGTGAAATTTGAGAGGAATCGATGCCGGAACCGCCATGAAGGGTGAGATAGGTGTCGGGAATAGCCTGATTTATTTGCTGAAGGAGCGGAAGGTTAATTTTTTCGATGCCACTTTGGGGAACACCATGTAAGTTGCCGACGGAGACGGCCAACAAGTCGCAGCCGGTTTTGGAGACAAAATCTTGGGCTTGCTGAGGATCGGTGAGGTTGGAGGAAGGGTGGGGGCCGTCGACAGACTGGATGTGGTTAAACTCGGCTTCGACCATGGCGTCTGGATTAACCTGGTGAACACGACTGATAAAAAACTGGGAGAGGGAGAGATTGCTACGCAAATCATCGTTGGAACCGTCAAAGTGAACCATATCAAATCCCAGTCGAATGAGGCTCTCTAACCGTTTAAGATTTCGGCCATGATCCATATTTAGGTAGATGGGCAAGCCTTCGATTCTGGCTTTCTTAGCCAAAAGAAAAAGCCTTTCTGCCTGAATAAAGTCGTCTTCACCCGCAGACAGCTGAACCAGACAAGGCATCATGGTTTCTTTGACGGCGAGCTCGACGGCCTGATAGATTTCGAAGGTGTCGATATTGAAGGCGGGGAGGGCTTTATTTTGCTGGCGATATGAAAGAAGTTGCTGGCGGAGAGTAAGCATAACTAATTGTAGGGCGTAGGAGAGGTAAAAAAAAGAAGGGCGCTAGAGCATAAGCCTTTGGGCGGCGTGAAGGATTGATTGCCAACCAAGGCCATAATGGTCGTAGAGTTGGAGATAGTCTTTGGCAGACTGACCAAAGAGATTATCGACAGCCAGATGGAGAAAGCGACAGGGAATGGCGGAAGAAAGGATAAAAGAGGAGACAGCTTCCCCCAATCCACCATTCTTTTGATGATCTTCAAGACAAATAACACGGCCAGTTTTTTTGATACTTTTTTGGATGGTATCGGTGTCCAATGGTTTAATCGAAGAACAATTAATAACCTCAAAAGAAAATTGAGGGCGGGATTGAGCCCGGAGGGAAGAAAAAAAGTTAGCCAGCGGCAGGCCGTGGCCAAGAATAGTGATATCTTTTCCGGAGCGAAGGACAGCCGACTTGCCAATAGTAAATGAGAATTTCGGATCAAAGACCTGGGGGGAGGATGGACGAACGAGACGGATATAGGCAGGAAGCGGACTGTTGGCACAAACGGTGACAATTTTTTTGGTCTCTGTGGCGTCAAGTGGGGCGAAAACCTGCATATTGGGAAGGGAGCGCATGAGGGCAAGGTCTTCAAGCATTTGATGGGTGGCGCCAAGGTCACCACTGGCCAAACCGGCGTGGGAACCGACGATTTTGACATTGGCATGGTTGTAACAGACGGATTGCTTGATAACGGCCCAGTTGATGGCGGGAGAAAAGCAGGCGAAAGAGGACAAGAAAACGGTTCTGCCGGTTTTGGCCAGACCGGCGGCGATGGCAGCGGCGTTTGATTCGGCGACACCACATTCGATAAAACGTTTGGGGTATTTGGCGGCAAATTTGGTCAAACAGAGAGAAGACTTCAGGTCGGCGCTGACAACGCAGAGGTTTTTATTGGTTTTGGCCAAACGCAACAAGGTGTCACCAAACGCCTGGCGAACGGAGGATGACGGCTGGCTAATGGAGGGCATGGTCGGGATAAAGGAAACTATTAAAGACGATCATAGTAAGTTTGACAACTCCTTTCTGGCACGAAGGTAGAGATTTTCGGGCAAATTCTTAACATCATGATAGCGATAGTCATACTGCATAAAAGAGACGCCTTGGCCAAAAACGGTCTGGGCAATAATACAGTTGGGGTAATTAGATTCCTTGGCTTTGACCAGGGCCTTGTTGATTTGGGAGAAATTATGACCATTTATGGTTGTAACAGTCCAGCCGAATTCAATATATTTGGCGGCAAGCCGTCCCAACGGCATAATCTCGTCGGTAGGGCCATCAATCTGGTAATGATTGTAGTCGACAAGATTGATCAGGTTGCCGAGGTGATATTTACTGGCAAACATGGCTGCCTCCCAGATTTGGCCTTCCTGGTGTTCACCATCAGAGGTGAGGCAGATGGTGGTGTGCTTGGGATGACCAAGGGCCAAGCCAGCGGCAAAAGACAGACCTTGGCCGAGAGAGCCGGAAGAATACTCAACCCCGGGGACATCGGTGGAAACGTGTCCCTGGAGGGGGGAACGATAGGCGGAATAAGTTTTGAGAAGATCGGGGTGGAAATAGCCAGCAGCAGAGAGAACGGCATAGAGAGAGGGGCAAAGATGGCCAGCAGATAAAACAAAATGATCACCAGGAAAATTAAATGTTTTTGAAAAATAGACAGAAATCATCAAATCTAGACTGGAGAGCGAGCCGCCGATATGCCCCCCGCCGGAAAGATAAATAAGATCAAGGACCGATAACCGCAACTGACGGCTTAGATCGGTAAGTCGCAAAGGAGACAGCATGATTTAAGTATAGGGGCAAAGAGAGATTTTAGGCAACCTAGATGCCGGTAAGGTAAAATAGGCGGTGGATGATTTTTACATTAAATACCATAAAAGCATCGCCAGACTAGTGAGGCAAAAGATAGACGATGAAGGAGTAGCGGAAGAACTGACAGACGATATACTACTGGCGGCCTACAAATCGAGATCGACATTTAGAGGAAGGTCGAGCGAGTTTTCGTGGATCTGCGGAATCGCAAAACACAAAATTACTGATTATTATCGCAAGAAAAAAATTAAGACTATTTTGTTTTCGGTTTCACCGGTGTTTGAGGAGATAGCCGACAAAGCACTTGGCCCGGAGAGAGATTATTTAAAGGCGGAAATGAAAGACGAGGTAAAAAGAACCCTAGAAGAGATAAACAAAGGTTATAAAAAAATCCTACGACTGAAATATATAGAAGGTTTAAAAGTTAAACAAATTGCCGGAATACTTAAAATCAGCATCAAGGCGGTGGAATCGAGACTAATTAGGGCAAAAAAACAATTTAAAGAAGACTGGGCATATGACAAAGAATAGGCTAAAAAAAATAATCAAGATTGCTCTGATATTGTCGGCAAAGCAAGTATGGGGATGGGGGTGTAGCGTATACCTAATGACCTACCAGCCTTACCTGACGATAAAAAACCTAATAGAGAAGAAGGACACCGGCCAGATGCTGATGCTGGGGTTGACGGCGTTAACGCCGACACTGGCTTATTTGGCGGCGAGAGGAATTTGGGATAAGTGGCGGTATGGAGTAGTGTTGGATTCGATTGGTCCGGTGGGAATTGGGGCAGGGGCGATTCAGACATTGATTGCTACTTATTTGGCGTACTGGCTTTACCGGGCAACCAGAGAATGAACCATCTGGAAAACTGGAGGAACAGGGAGGCAAGACGCTTAAGGTTAAAAATAGATTTGGGGGAAAGGTGCGTTAGACTTGGGTCAAGGATTATTCCGTGGGAAGACATTGATCCGGAAAGCGGGGCAGGCAGGATGATAAGGTTACAGCTAATAATTGCAGAACTTAACGGCGGAGTGCCGGAAAGCCGGAAGGAAACTAGGATTAGATTGAGCAAGCTAGGGGAGATTGTTAAGGCGGCCAGGACGGGAAGGGATTGAGACCCGGATGGGAGTCGAACCCATCTATATGGTTTTGCAGACCACTGCCTAACCGCTTGGCTACCGGGTCGATAGGGGTATTTTAACAAAAAGCCCGCCAAGGCGGGCTTTGTGATTTGCGAACAGAGAGAGGCTTACATGTCCATACCGCCCATACCACCCATGCCGCCAGCAGGCAGGCCAGCACTTTTGGTTTTTTCGGGAATATCGGCAATCAGGACATCGGTGGTCAGGATCATCGTGCCAACAGAAACAGCATTGGTTAAGGCTGATTTGGTGACCTTGACCGGATCAAGAATACCGGCTTTGACCATGGAAACCATTTCACCGGTAACGGAGTTAAAGCCCAGGTCTGATTTTGGATCAGATTCCAGAGCTTCCCTGATCTGGCCAAAAATATAACCAGGATCTTCACCGGAATTGGCGGCCAATTTGCGAATCGGCTGTTCGAGGGCATATTTGAGGATAGAGATGCCGACCTTTTCTTCTTCGCTTTCAGGTGTAATGTCTTTGAGGGCGAGAGACGCCTTTAGCAAGGCAACACCGCCGCCAGGGAGAATACCCTCCTCGACAGCCGCCTTGGTGGCATCGATGGCATCTTTGACGCGCTCAAGTTTCTCTTTCATTTCAACTTCGGTAGCACCGCCAACCTCGATGACAATGGCACCGCCGACTAGCTTGGCGATCCTTTCCTGCAATTTTTCCTTATCGTAATCAGAGGTGGTTTTTTCCATTTGGGTGCGCAACTGAGCAACCCTGGCTTTAATGTCGCTTTCGGAACCAGCGCCGCCTAAAATTCTGGTCTTATCCTTGTCGGAAGTGACAGAATCGGCGCGGCCGCAGTATTCTTGCGGATCAACAGTGTCGAACTTAACGCCAAGATCTTCGGAGATAACGCGACCGCCGGTAAGGACGGCAATGTCTTCGAGCATGGCTTTGCGGCGATCACCAAAACCCGGAGCTTTGACGGCAAGGACATTAAAGGTGCCACGAAGTTTGTTGACGACCAAAGTAGCTAAGGCTTCGCCGTCAACATCATCAGCAATAATGACAAAATTTTTGGTCAACTTGACCAACTTTTCCAGAAAAGGAAGAATCTCCTGGATAGAGCTGATTTTTTTGTCAGTAATGACAAGGTAAGGGTTTTCGATAGCGGCTTCCATGGTTTCGGTGTTGGTGGCAAAGTAGGGGGAGAGAAAACCCTGGTCAAATTCCATACCGCTGGTTTCCTTGGTCTCAAGGTCAAGACCCTTACCCTCTTCGGCAGTAATCAGACCATCGCGTCCGACCTTAACAACGGCTTCGGCAATACGCTGACCTATCTCCTGGCTGCCCGCGGAAATGGTGGCGACATGCTCAATGGAGGCCTTATCGTCGATTTTGATTTCTTTTTTCATGGAATTTAGGGTGTCGACAACAACCTTAAGACCTTTTTCGAGACCTTTGCGGACCATCATCGGGTTGGCACCAGCGGCAACATTCTGAAGTCCCTTATTGGCGATGGCCTGGGCTAAAAGAGTGGCGGTGGTGGTGCCATCACCGGCAGAATCATTGGTCTTCGAGGCGGCCTCTTTAAGAAGTTGGGCACCCATATTTTCATAGGGATCCTTGAGTTCGATTTCTTTGGCGACAGTAACACCATCGTGAATGACGGACGGACTCCCCCACTTCTTTTCAATAGCAACGTTACGACCTTTGGGGCCGAGAGTGGTGGTGACGGCGTTGGCCAGAACATTAATACCGTTTAAAAGAGACTGGCGGGCATCTGCCCCGAATTTTAATTGTTTTGCCATAGTTTTGAGTTCAGATTAACTATTAATTAAGATCTTATTTATTTAATGACGGCCATGATATCGTCGAACTTGAGGATAAGGAGCTCCTCTTCGCCGTTTTTGTATTCCTTGCCGCCCCATTCACGATAGATAACAGTGTCGCCGACCTGACAGGGAGCTTCTTTTTTGGCACCATAGTCGGTAAGCCATTCTTGGCCAACAGAGAGGACTGTCCCCTGCTGGGGTTTGTCTTCGTGAGAGTCGGGAAGGACGATGCCAGAAGAGGTGGTTTTTTCCTGCTTCTGGGGTCTGACTAAAATATAACCGGGAACGGGGTGGATATTGATCTTTTTGTCGGACATAAAAATAGTTAATTAATAATTGATAGAAGATCGAGACAAGAAAGTATTTTATCAGTCTCGATTGTTGACTGCTAATATTATAGCCAGAGTAAAAAAAATGGCAAGGGGGTAAGGAGCTGGAAAGATGTAAAGTAACAATATCCCTTAGGACTTGGTATTTTTGTTGAATTGAGTTAAAATATGGGGTACCTTAATCTGGAATTCGAAAGAAAGGAGACAGGGAATGCTGGCCGGATTGATGCTGATGGCGATGGGGTTGTCGGGACTAGGAGAGGTAATGAGGCTGGTCGGGCGCAGGAAAAACAGATACCTGGTGGGAGTAGAAGGAGTAATCGGCTTTTTCAGCTGCCTGTTTTTGGCCGGATGGCTGCTTTGGTGGGCGTCATGGCAGATATGGATGGTAATATTGTCCAGGTAGTCATACCCTAACTTCGGAGGCAAACAAAAAAACAGTCGGCAGCGACTGATAAATTTTGTAGCTTCTGAAGTTAGGGTAAAGGTAAAATGTATCTGATGATGAAGACGAGCTTAAAAAGTACCAGAATAGGAGGAAGAAGGTTTTGGTATAAAAACAATGATCGATATGTCGGGCAAAGAATAGCTTTGGGTAAATATGAACCATATTTGTCGGAATTGATAGCAGAAAAGGCTGATAGTAGCAGAATTGCGATAGATGTGGGAGCAAACATCGGCTATTACACGGTGTTGCTGGCAAAAAAGGTGAAAAAGGTATACGCTATTGAGCCGGAAAAAGAGAGTTATGAGATATTAAGAAAAAATACCAGGGGGATGACCGGTGTCGTAACTATTATGGCGGCAGCCAGCGACAAAAAAGGAGCCGGAAAGTTGGCGGTCTCAGAGGAAAATTTTGGCGACCATAGATTGGTTACAGAAGGAACTGGAAAAGCAGTTAAGACGATAACTCTCGACGAATTGGCAGAAGAGGAGCGAGTGGGGCTGATAAAAATAGACACCCAAGGCTGGGAGCCAAAGGTGATTGAGGGGGCAAAAAAAATAATCTCAAGAGACAGGCCGGTGATTTTTTTGGAATACTCCCCTACCCGCTATGAAGAAACGGGAAACAATGGAGACAGAATGATCGAGTTTCTGAAAGAAATCTATGGGCAGATATGGGTAATTGACGAATGGCTATACACCTATACGAGACTTGGGAAGGACAGGAAGAAAGCGATTAACCCAAAGACCGGATACGCCGATTTGTGGATGGGGGCTAAGGAAGGTTGGGTAGAAAGAATAAAGAGAGTGCGGGTCAAAAAAATGATAAAAAAAATCGCGGGGATGGATTGGAGAAAATAAGGCGAGGGCAAAAATTGGCGGTTTTGTTTGATTTTATAACAGATGATGGCAAAAGAAGAAAGGAGTCGAGACAGAGGAAGGGGTTATAATTTCAATACAATTAAATTTTGTTTACACACATGTCAAAAATAAAATCAATTAAAGCCAGAGAAATTTTAGCTTCGGGAGGGGCACCAAGCCTGGAAGTAACGGTAGCACTTGAGTCGGACAAAGGAGGAGAGGCGTCGGTTTCTTACGGGGCTTCGGCAGGGAGCAGAGAGGCGACGGTGCTACTGGACGGAGACAAGACCAGGTATAACGGAAAAGGAATGCTTGGGGCGATCAAAAATATCAACGGTGAGATAGCGAGCAATTTGATCGGAATGGAGGCGGCAGAACAGAGAAAAATTGACGAAAAGATGATCAGTTTGGACGGAACAGAAAATAAAGCTAGATTGGGAGGAAACGCGATGCTGGGAGTAAGCCTGGCAGTGGCACGAGCGGCGGCAGAAGAAGAAAAGACACCCCTATATAGATACTTGAGGAAAACGTATGGAGTTGAAGATGCGGAATGGCGGTTGCCAAAACCAATGATTGTGATGATTGAGGGAGGAAAGCATGCCGACGAGACAACTGATTTGCAGGAATTTATGGTGGGGGCAATGGGGTCAGATAGGACGGCAGCGGAAAACGTAAGGATGGAGATGGAGATATATGAGGCGTTGAAAAAAATACTAAAGAGAGAAGGGTTATCGACAAATGTGGGTAATGAAGGAGCCTTTGCGCCAAATGGAATTATCTCCAACGAGAAACCAATTGAGTACTTGGTGGAAGCAATCAAAAACGCAGGATACCAGCCGGGAATTGATGCAGGGGTAGGAATTGATGCCGCCGCTTCGGAATTTTTTGACGAGAAGGCAAAAAGATACAAGTTAAAACTAGAAAGGAAAGAGTTGACACCGGAGGAGCTGGTTGCTTATTACAGCCAATGGATTGAGAAATACCCTTTTGTTTCATGGGAAGACATGCTGTCGGAGTTTGATTGGGAAAACTGGCCGAAACTGCTAGAAAAAATCGGAGGGAGGTTTCCTTTAATTGCCGACGACTTGACGGTGACAAATTCAAAACTGTGGCAGAGGGCGATTGAAACAAAAGCCGCCAGCGCAATTTTAATCAAACTGAACCAAGCTGGAACGCTATCGGAGACAGTTGACTGTTGTTTACTGGCCAATAAGCACAACCTAATGACTATGCCGTCGCACCGAGGCGGCGGAGAAACTAATGATACATTTATGGTTGATTTGGCAGTGGCTATGGGGAGCGAATATATCAAAGTAGGTCCGACCAGGGGCGAAAGGGTGTGCAAGTACAATAGATTGATGAGAATAGAGGAGGAACTGGGGGAAAGATGAAGACGGTGGTATATATAATCCTGGACGGGTGGGGAGTGGCGAAGGCCGGCCCCGGAAACGCAATCAGCCTGGCAAAAACGCCTTATATGGATTTTTTGAAAGCCAATCACCCATATACGGAAATCGGGGCAGCGGGAGAAGCAATAGGGCTGTGGAAAGGGCACCAGGGGGCAAGCGAAATAGGTCACTTTATTATCGGAGCAGGAAGAAACGTACACTTGCCGCAGGGAATAGCCGCCCAGGCGGTGGCCAGCGGTGAATTGTTTAAAAACAAAGAATATTTAGAAGCGATGAGACTAGCGAGGGAGCGAGGGACGACGTTGCACCTGGCCGGATTAACATCCAACAGCGGAGTGCATAGTTATGACGTATTTACCCACGCTTTGATTAGGATGGCAAAGGAGAATGGAGTGAAAAACGTGGTAGTGCATTTTTTTAGCGACGGCAGGGATACGGGGCAGTACGAAGCAAAAACTTACTTAAATAGATTGGAAGAAGTATTTAAGGAAACGGGGGTCGGAAGAGTGGGGACGGTGATGGGGAGATATTGGATTATGGATCGAGACCACAGATGGGAGAGGGTGGAAAAAGGCTACAGAGCAATGGTGGAGGGCGAGGCACAATACCAAGCAAAAAGCGCCAAGGAGGCAATCGAGGCGGCATACCAGAGAGGAGAGGTGGCCAAGAAGAGAGGAGATAACTTTTGGGAAAGCGACGAGTTTATTGAACCGACGGTGATAATTAACGATAAAGGAGAGGCGAGCGGAAAAATAAACGATGGAGACGTGGTGCTTTGGACAAATTTTAGAACAGACAGGGCAATTGAAATCACCAGGGCACTGATTGAGCCAGAATTTGACGATTTCGAAAGAGGCAAGAAAAAAGAGATATATTTTGTGGNNCTTTTGTGGGGGCGTTTGAATATTACCAGGGGATGCCGGCCAAACACGCTTTTGAGAAGGTAATACCAAAAAACACTATTGGCGAAATAATCAGCAAGGCCGGACTAAAACAATTTAGGGTGACGGAGACGGAAAAATGGATTTATGTGACGACAATGTTTTCGGGAATGAGAGAAGAACCATTTGAGGGCGAAGACAGGATGCTGATTCCATCTGACAAAATCGCAACATATGATCTGCAACCAAAAATGCAGACAGCACTTATTGCCAAAGCGGCGGTGGAAGCGATTAAAAGCAAAAAATATTCCCTGGTGATGATGAATTTTAACAACCCAGATATTATTGGGCATACAGGCAATATTCCAGCAACAATTGAGGGAGTGGAAGAATGCGACAGGGCAGTAGAAACAGTAGTGAAAGCAACACTGGCAAACGACGGACTGGCGGTGGTGTCGGCAGACCACGGCAACGCAGAACAAATGCTTAATGAAGACGGAAGCGCGGAGACACAACACAGCGCTAACGACGTTCCGTTTATAGTTGTCGACAACGATCCGAAATACAGAACAATCAAACTGAAAAAAGGCGGGGCAATTAAAGACGTGACGCCAACAATTTTGGAAATCCTGGGAATAGAAAAACCGGAAGAAATGACCGGCGAGAGCCTGATCGAGAAGAACTAGGAGAGATGAAGAAAATGTTTTCTGTCGGCAATAGACAGTCTTTCGATAGCATAGCGGAGGGCGGTACGGGGAAGGCGTGAGGCATAAAGATTAAGAAAACCAAACAGGATCTTTTGATCACGCTTGCCAACTTCGCGCAGCATCCAACCAACCGCCTTATGAATCAGGTCGTGGGGGTCATCCAAAAGAATTTTGGCGAGGCTAAGAGTGTCGGAAAATTGATGGTTTTTTATGAAATAGAGGGTAGAAATGATAGCAATACGCCTTTCCCATAAGTTTTTGGATTGGGCCAGTTTGTAAAGTATTGATCTATCTTTTTGTTCAAAAAGATAAGCACCAACGATACGGGGAGAAGAAATATCAACAAGGTCCCAGTTGTTGATACGGCGAGTGCGGGCAAGATAAAAGTCAAAGATCTGCCGTCGACGGCGGGGGAACTTTTCGAACTGCCGACAGAGACAGACGAGAGCAAGTGTCCGGTATTCGTGATAGGGACTTTGGAGTAATTCGGACAGATTGGCAAGAGACAGTTTGGACCAATACTGATTGGACAGGGACCGGATTTGAGGAACAGTAAGGCCTAAAAACTGATCCCCTTCCCCATATTGACCGGGGCCGGTTTTGAAAAAACGCTTAAAAACAATAATTTTGGCGGGGTTGGAGAGGGATTGAAAGTCGGATTTAAGAGGCAGGAGATCCATATGAACTTAACGATCTAAATCATACAGGACGGCAGGCGACCGCTTTGGGCTGGTAAAGATTGCTCCCAGATCTATTTCTATCATTTTTAGGCAATAAAATAACCTTGTATAAAATAGGCAAAAACAATTAGGCGAAAAACCGAAAAAAAGATAAGCAACAAGGCCTTATGGCGGGGATTTTTTAATTGGGATAGATAGATAAACACAGACAAGGAGAGGAGGGCATAACGAGGAAGAGAGGAAAAAGTTCCGGTTAGGGTAGGAAGGATCAAATTGGCGAGGGAAAATAAATTTAAACCGAGAAGAAAGTGGTTTGACCGCCAAGACCTGATTAGTTGAAAAAACTGCACACACAGAATCACAAAAAAGGAACTAAAAACAACAAACTCAAGGACGGAGACGAGATATTTAAAATCCAGGGCTGAATAAAGAAAGATTTTAAGATAGCGATAGATTACTCTGGGAAATAATATAAGCGAGACGGAGCGGTTGGCGCCAAAAGCAGGTTGGGCGTGAAAAAAGAAAAGCGGATCGCCGGTGGTTTGGTAAAGATATAGCGAATAAATCGATAAGCCAATTAGCGGAGCAAAACAAACCAACAGTCTTGAAAAACGGCGGCAAGAAACCGGAGTCGAGAGATAAATAAAAAACATGGGGATAATTAAAAATATCCCGATAAGTCGAGTCAGTGAGGCAAAAATAGCAAAAAGGAGGGCGAGAAGATGGTGTTTGGTTTGAAAAAAATAAAGACAACTTAGAGAAAGGAAAAGAAAGAAGCTTTCGGTGTAGACGGCGGAAAAGAAGAAAGAGGTGGGAAAAAGAGCAAAGAAAGCAGTAACCCAAAAAGGGTTTTTTATTTGATTCAAAAGAAGGAGGCGATAAAAAATAAATATCGAGAGTAAAAAACACAGATTGGATATCAAGAGAGCGGAAGAGAAAGGATTAAGGAGATTGGATAGCAGCTTGATAGCCAGAGGGTAAAGAGGAAAAAATGCCTGTTCATATTGCAGATAACCTCTGGCGGAGATCAGCAGATAATGGATGCCATCGAAGTTGGCAAAAGGAGTAAGAATTGCCGGTAAATTAAACCAAGGGATATATTCAGAGTAAGGGAAAAAGCCCAGGTACGCGATGAATTTGGAGGAGAAAAGTAAAGAGACGAAAGTCAGAAAATAATAGAGAATAAGGGTATAAAAAATAGGCATAGACAGTCCCCTGTCGACAAATTATATTTGCATTTTATCAGCAAAGATAAAAACGGGGTGTAGGCCGGATGGGAAAAATTTAGAGAAGGTTTCTTTTCAGCCTGTAGATATATAAACCGCTATAAAAACAAAGTGCGGCCATAACAACGAATAGCGCCCGAAAGCCAATATAGGTGGCGATGGCTCCGCCAAAGACAGCACCGAGGGCAGTGGTGGAAGAAGTCGCTATATTTACCGGAGACAAGGGTGACCAGGCCGGCGATTAGGGCAAAGATGCCGCCAGCAATACTGGCGTCCATTAAATTTCCGCCAATTTGTTCGACAAAAATGGCAGAGATTGGGCCAAACATGGCCGAAGCCATAAGAATTAGGGCATTAGTGGAAAGAAGGACGCGAAGAGGTCTGTTGGTAAATGATTTCGTAGACTAATTTTAGAAAATATGGAGAAGGTTATCCAGATGACCGACAAAGGCGGAAGGAGTGGGAGTCGAACCCACATGCCCATTTGATTGGACGCAGGTTTAGCAAACCTGTGGCTTACCATTCGCCGCATCCTTCCTGGTGCGTTGATTATACAACGAAGGATTGTGCTAATATTATTTTAATGGTGAAGCGGATGAAAGAAAATCGAGAAACGGTAAAGATTGCCAACTTTGAAGAAATTAACGAAGAGAAGGTGTTGTTTAGGTGGATGGCACCAGAAAGGGCTTTTCAAAAAAGAGAAAAGGACTATTGGATAACGGCGATAACCATACTAGTGTTGGTGGGGATGATATTGTTCTTGATAAAAGAATTCTTTTTGATTATGGCGTTGCTGTCGATACTATTTTTGTATTATGTATTATCGACCACTCCGCCAGAGATCGTAGAAAACAAAATAACCAACAGGGGGGTGTATTTCGGAGCAAAAAGATACGACTGGGGAATGCTGGAAAGATTTTGGCTGGGAAAAAGCCTAAAAATGGAAGCGATATTTTTCGAGACGGTGCTGAAATTCCCAAGACAAATATCGTTGATTATTAATCCCCAAGACTCGGAAACAATAAAAAAAATTGTGGGAAAAAGACTGCCGATGCTGGAATATTCGCCTACTTTTATTGACAAGATAACAAAATGGGTGGGAGAAAGACTACCGCTGGAAAACAGACCGGATAATTAGAAGAGACGGAAACCGCAAAAAAGGGTTATAATCCCAATTTATTGCTATAATTGGCTGTATTGAAAACGGCCTGGAAGACAGGCAGAAGAGTACCCGTAGCTCAATTGGATAGAGCACTGGTTTGCGGAACCAGCGGTTGGAGGTTCGATCCCTCTCGGGTACACTTATGAAATAAAAGGAGGGTTGGCCGAGTGGTTTATGGCGCACGCCTCGAAAGCGTGTGGGCGAAAGTCCGCAGAGGTTCAAATCCTCTACCCTCCGCCTAACCACGGGGTGAAATGGAAAAAGCAGATATGAAGAAGAAAGCCCGTTTTTTATTTATCCAACCGGAAACAGAAAACATCGGAGTCGAGTACCTGACGGCATCACTACGGAAGGCTAAATATCCAGTTGATCTGGTTTATTTGCCACAACCATACAACAATATTGCCTTTAGGCTCACCAAAGAGGGCTATCAAACCGACAAAGAAAAGGTGCTGACGAAGATACGGGCATTTGGGCCAGACGTGATAGGGTTTTCACCGTTTACGTCGCAATACGCCTGGGCGGTTGAACAAGCCAGGTGGATAAAAGAAAAATATCCGAAAGTGACGATATTGTTTGGCGGGGTGCATGTGAATTCGGTGCCGGAGGTGGTAATAGAAAACCGATATGTTGACGCAATTATTGTGGGCGAGGCAGACAGACAAATAGTGAAATTTGGGAAAAACCTGGGGACTGATAGGATTTTGTCGACAGAATCAGTGTGGATAAAAAAGAATGGCAAGACCTACCGCAACCAACTAGCGAAATTGGAAACAGACCTGGATAAATTGCCGATGCCAGACAAGGAAATCTTTTACCAGCAAATTCCCAAACCACTAAGAAGCCTTTCTTATGTGATCATGGGGAGCAGGGGGTGTCCGTTTGCGTGTGCTTATTGCTCGAACAATGTTTACCAGAAGTTATATGCGGGGCAAAGAAGGTTGAGGTTTAGATCGCCGGAAAATATTATAAAAGAGCTCGAAGGGGCAAAAAAGAAGTACCAATTTAAGCTGGTGGAGTTTTTTGACGACGTGATTGCGGTGGACGAAGAAAGACTAAAAAAACTACTATCGCTTTACAGAAAAAAGATAAAGTTACCGTTTACGTGCTACCTGCACCCACAACTGGCGTCAAAACGGATTATAAAGCTTTTGAAAAAATCAAATTGTTGCTGGCTAAAAATGGGGGTGCAGTCGGCCAACGAGGAGTATAGAAAAAAAATACTCCACCGGTTTGAGAGTAATGAAGAAATAGTCAGACTATCAAAGTGGTGCCGGAAATATAAACTAGACTTTTCTTTGGACCATATTTTTAATTTACCGGGGGAAACAGAAAAAGATTTGGTGGAGGCGGTGAGGCTGTATAACAAATGCCGGCCGACGATTATTAATTTTGGCAGTTTAATTTATTTACCAAAGACGGACATAATCGAGGAAGGGTTAAAAAAAAAGATTATCAACAAAAAAGACGTGGAGCGGATAAATGAGGGGAAGGATCCGGTGAGCCGACTGGCCAATATCGACTTGTTTTGCTACCAATACAAAAATCAAAAAGTGACGAACATTTCGGTAATAGTTCTGTTATTCATGCTGATATTAATCACCCCGGAATGGTTTATTAATTTTTTGTTGAAAAAGAAAATATACAGATGGAAGCGACAAATACCAAAACCGGTGCTGGTAACGGTGAAAATTATATCCAAAATAAAAGCAAAACAAATGTATATTTATTTTTCGGCACTAAGATCAACATGGTATTACTGGCGGCACGGAAGAAACGAAGAAAGAAAAGGAATTAGAATTATTGAATGAAACAAAAAAAAGAGAGGCTGGAGACAGAGAGAATAAACCTACTGATCTTCGCTAAAATCAGGGAAAAACTGGTGAGAGATAACCCTAAGCTGACGGTGGCAAGAGTGGGGCAGGTAAGGGTAAGCAGATGGGTGGAGTGGAGGGACTGGCTGCCAACAATAATGCCAAAAGCGAAAATGACAAAAGTGGTTTTGGGTTCCAGGGACAAAAAGAAGGAGAAAAAGAGAGTCTACGTGTTAGAGTCAGAAAAGTGGCTTAAGATATTGAAGGGTAGATGGAAGATGACAAAAAATCCAATTGAGCTGATTAAAACCGAAAAGATCGGGGAAGAGGAAAAGAAAAAAGTGCTGGAAACGGCCAGATTTGCAGGAGAGGAATAGGCAGGACGGGAAGGATGAGGGTGGAATTTGGCGGTTTTCGTGCAATAATTGATTCACGAAGAAAATGGGAAAGAAATACAGCTGGATTGTTGGATTGTTGGCAGTAGCAGGGTTAGGGTGGATGATGATGGGGCTGACGGGAAAAAAGGAGAGAGAGCGAAGGGGTGAACCAATAGATAGTTGGAAGAATACGAAGTTTGAAAAAACGGTAAGGGTGGGCGAGGAGGTAGCGGTGAATTTTAGAATGCGCGATTACAGGGCAACACCAAAGAAGATGAACTTGCCGGCAAGGTGTGAAAGAGGGGTGGAGGAAATAACGGGAGAGGTAAGTTTTAGAATCAAAGAAATTGGACAAGTGGACAAAATCGGAGATTTCGTATCCAAAGAAGGAATGACGTATTATTATGTAATATTTGAGATAAAAGGAGATATTAACAACCCAAAAGGGGAAAAAGTTGAGCCAGCAAAAACCGGGCAAAGGGGGTTGGACTGGGCGCCGCAGCTGGTAATGATCAAAAACGGAGAAGAGAGATGTCAGGGCGGATACAACAACGAATTTGCCAGAGAAAGAGAGATTGAGATCAAAGAAGGCGGGTGGAGGGAAGAGGAATGGTTGACTCAGACGGCAACCTGGTATGAAGAAAGGGGTGGTTTGACAATTCTGGCAATAAAATACACCGACAAACAGGGTAAGGCAAAATATATAAAGGTAAGCAATGAAGAGGACGATTGAAAGATTGTTGAAAAAATATAGTATTGGAGCGGAAGATGGGATAAGAGTTTTGGTGGAAATAGGGGTTAAAGAGCTGGAGAGGGTCAGGGATGTTTTTCACGGAACCGGACACGTTGAGGCAATTCTGGCTAACCTGGAAAAATTGATCGGCCAGGGAGGGGTGAAGGTAGAAAAAGAAAAACTGGAGGATCTGGTGGTGGCAATATGCTGGCACGACGTTTGGAAATCGAAACGGCTCCCCTACTGGCCGTGGGACTATCTAATAAACAATATTTGGGACGGCAAGGGATCGGCGGAGATTTTTTGGAAAAAATCGCAAGATGTAATCGATGAGCGAAGAAGAAAACAGATATACGGGCTGATTTACAACCACGCACCAGTTTTTCCATGGGAAAAAAGGACTAAGACGAACAGTGAGTTGGCAATATTGAGGGATTTGGACAGGCTAGAAAGATGGAACAAAAAGAGAATGGCGATCTGGAAAGTTAGATTTAAAAAAGATTTCCGGTTTTTGGGAGAAAAACTGACCGAACAGATAATCGGAATAATATTTGACTGGTATTTACCAAAACTTGATGGAGAGAAAAAATATGTTTTTGGATGGAGTAAAAGAAAATATCAACAAATGACAGCTAAGCGAGGATAATGTTGAGATAGTTTTGTCTTATAACATTTGTTTTATTTTGGAATATTTTTGGCATTATATTTATATTTACCTATTGGTTAAGATGGTAATGATTGTTTGATAATGTTTATGCTTTGTGATATATTCGGGATGTATTGTTTGAATAATTTGATCCACTTCTTTTTTAGCCTATAGATAATATTTATTTAGATCCAAAATACTATAAATAATATATGAATATAGTGTTTTGGAGACGGCGCAGAGATTATAGCTATCTTCAGCGCCAAAGGCTCTTTAACAAAGAGAGTAAAGCATCGGATAAATAGGACAAACAACTTACAGAGGAGCAGTTGTCTGTCCTATTTATCTAACAAAATAGCCTAGGAAAGGAGGCTGGAGATGCCAGCGGTACCGAAGTGGTTTTGGCCACTGACGATAGTGGCAATCGGGCTGCTGGTTTTGACCGGCGGCCTAATGGCAGGGTTGGGACTGGGAGGATCGATGATCGCCAATCTTGCCCCAGAGGGGTTTTATGCCGAAGGGGAAACGACGGCGATATCGATGGTAACGAGCGTGTCGGGGGGAGTACTGCAAGTCCCGCCGATTTTGGACTGGATCGTGTCAAACCGCACCCACAACCCGGGAATTTCACCGGCACTGGACATAGTGTCGGATAAGGACCGGGGAAAGAACGGAGTGGCAATCGTCTATGCCCCGATTGGCGGAACAGTAGAAATACATCCTAACGATCCGGGGTATGGAAACTATGTGGTGATTACTTCCGCTGACAAAACTACCAAAGTTCTGATGGGACATATGGACCATAGGGGCTTTCCGTTGGTGAAAAACGGATCGGTAGTCCAAGCAGGAACACCACTGGGATATGTGGGAAATACCGGCAAGTCTAACGGCCCGCATGTGCATCTGGAAGTCTTTAGAAGCGGAGTGAGGGTTGATCCGGAGCCACTGCTACCCAAATCGGGTTCGATCCAAGGAAAGGCAGTCGGAGAGGGAGTGGTGGCGGTCCCCCAGGAAAGAACAGTAAATGTGCCAGGCGGATTGAAAAAAGTCGCCCAGTGGTTTGCCGGTTTGGCAACAGCAGTTGGAGAAGCGCCAGCAAGGTGGAGCGGTAAGGGAACGGCTAGGGAGGCGACAAGCGGCCAATGGTCGGTGACAGTGACCGATTCCAGAGTGGACCGGTATTCATTAAAAGCCGACCCGGACGCCCGAAAGATCGCCACCAAGCTGGCCGAACTACTGCCCGGAGGCAAGCTGGAAATAGTGCTGGTGGACAGAATATGTTCGCCGGCCGGTTGCTTTCCAGGGAGACTGGCGGCTGACGGCCTAATCGAGATTGACCCGGGACATGATGGCAGTAAAGACCTAAACGTCGTCTTGAGACAGTTACTAAGAGAGTACGTTGAGACAAAAGCGGGCGGCGAGATGGGCAGCCTGGCCGGAATAGACTGGGGCAATTTGACAACGGCCGATGATGAGGTTGTGGAAAAAGCCGAGAAGAAGACTGCTGGCGATGAACTGGCGGTCCATGTGTTTTACCAGCCTGGAGATGGAGTTGAGGCAATCAAGCCAATCATCGAAAGGCTAAGGATGGACTACCCGTGGGTGGCGTTTGACTATCAAGACGTCAGCCAACCAGAAGGAAACAGGCTAGCCGTTTACTACCAGGTGAAAAACACGCCAACAACAGTGCTGGCCAGAGCCGGCAACGAGGTGTGGACCTGGGAAGGGGCGGTAGCAGGGTTGGAAGACCTGTTGCAGGTTCACCAATGGCTCGGAAGACAGCTGATGGCCAACGGGCAAGTGGCCCTTTTGGGACCGGCAGGAAAAATTCCAAACGTGTCTTTTGCTGGCACCTATGGTGCTCTGTGCCACGCAAAGGGATCGCTGGGATTGCTTGGATCCGCAAGCGACTACCCTCTGGGGTCAAGCAACAAGGCGCCCGGCTGTACGGCCGAAGGAGCGATGGAGCTGACGACAAGATGGGGAGCTTGGGTTGGCGAACATAACGGCGGCAAGGTGGTGATCAACACCATAATGCCTACCGTAAGCGAGAGCAACGGAGCGCTAATCCAGCAAATCATCGAAGAGGCGGGACGCCGAAATGCAGCGGGCGAGCACTGGTACATCCTGCTGGATGTGCAAAAGGCAAACCAATTCGATGATGTCCTCACCAAGTACGTCACCGCCAATAATCCGCATGTGGGCATAATTTTCGACCTGGAGTGGTTCGGAAGAGCCACAAAAGTATCGGAGATTAACGCCATGGCGGAGAAGTATTTCCAGCACCGAGAATCCCTCGGCCTTAAGGGCTTGGGAATAATCGGGGTGTGGTATTTCCGTCCTGGAGATGTGGTTCCCGATGAGCCGACCACCCGCAAGTGGGAGAAAGATGAGGATCTTAAGTCATCGTATTCCACCGGAATAGTCGTGCCGATCATGGACGGCTACGGCGGGGCTGGCGGCAAGATGGCGAACTACAAAAAGATGCTGGACTTGTTTCGACCGTCGTATTCAGGAATGATGGGTTTCACCTGGAGATGGGGGTCGAAATATGATTCGGCGCGTCCAGAGGACATCTTTGATTCCTCGATGCTTTTCTGGACCCAACAGTAGGCAGGGAGGGTGCAGTGGCAGCAGACGCTGCACCCTTTCCGACAGGCCGGCTGGCTTTACTCTCTTTGACGTTTGAATTTGTCATCAAGAAATTGATGGCAGACCAAGCGGTTTTGGCTTGGGCACCTTAACAACCAAATAGAAAAAACTTCATAAATTTTAACAACAGGACGTTAAGCTGGGCAGGGAGGCAGCCTACTTAGCTTTACGTCCTGTTGTTTGTGGACGAAAAACGAATATCCAGACCAAGAAAAGGAGAAAGGGAAATGATGAACCTGGTGAACAAGCTGGTCGGCGCAATCCCGGTGGTGATCCTGCTTTCTGGGGCGATTCAGATTATCTTCCAGCTGGTACGGAAGGCAATTGCTTCGGCCAAGGACGAGAAGTATGACGCCCCGTCAGTGAAAGAGGTCGCCATCGGAATGGTGATCGAGATCGTGGTCTTCGAAGGCCTGGTGGCCGTGGCTTTTTTCGTGATGGGCGAAGACGGCGGAGTGGGAGACCTGTT
>DCTR01000024.1:15993-24402 GCA_002329385.1 Candidatus Shapirobacteria bacterium UBA1435 | reverse complement strand
CTGCTGCTGGTAGCCCTCTTCGGGCTACTGGCAACGACAGCGATGGCGCAGGAGCCAGTGACACCGCAACCGACATCGGTACCGCTAAAACCGGTGCCAACCCCAAGTGTTGGGACAGAAGACCAGCAAGCTGGAGGCGGGATACTCGGCGGCCTGAAAAGGACGGCTGAAAACCTCTGGAATCTGATTTTCAACAAAGACAAAAGAGGCAGCTCGCTTCTGGACATGCTGGCAATGATGCTGGGTGGAGGCAACGAAGGCCTGGAGGGGCTGGCGGAGAAATTCGTCAGTTCCGACTGGTTCTTCCCGAGGTTTGGAGAGGATGGGGTTGGTGAAGACCTGGCCAAAAACCTGGTGGGAGACTACCTGAAACTATGGCTAGTGGCTTTGCCCCTTTACTACCTAACCAGACTGCTGGGAAGCAGAGAGACGCTGGCAAGGTTTGTGCTTAACTGGGGCCTGTTGGCGGCGCTGCTTTTAGCCGATAGGCTGATGTGGAACCTGACGTCAGTGTTCTTTCTGAAGCTGGAAGGGAAGGTTTTACAGTCAACGGCAGTAGAAAACCTGCGGATAGTGGTTGACGCAGTGGCGGTCACCATGCAAGACAGCAAATCACTGGTGATCCCGGTGATACTGTGGAATTCGGTGACGGTGGTGTTATTACTGGTAGCGATACTAAGGTACACCTACACCGTTATCCGAATGTTGGCGATGCGGCTGCTGACACCAATCAGGCTAATCCGCGACCTGGGATTCAACCGGCCAAGCGGCGTGTGGAGATGGTTTGGCCAGGTGATGGCGACGTTTATTGAGATCAGCGTGTTTTGGGTGCTGGTCAAGATATTCCTAGCCATACTGGCAAACAACGTGCCGGCAGGGTGGGTGTGGATGCTGTTGCCAGGGTTTGCGGCCGCGATGCTATTTATTCCCGCCGGGTTTACCGAAGGGCTGTTTGCGCAAGTGGCGCAGAAAATCCTAAGGGGGGCCGGGGCAACGGAAGAAGAGATAGCAGCGACCAGAAAACGTAGCAGTAGACAAGAGAGAACGGAAAGGGCCGGAACTACCAAAGCGGCGATCCGAGAGGTGCTTGGCACGGGTGCGGCGGCAGGGCTTGAGGCCTTGAGGGAGCATTCCGACTCCGTGGCGATGGCACAGACAATGCCGCCAGCAGGATTGGCAGCGACAGAACCACAAGCCAGCGGACCACAGAGTGGCGGCCAAGCGACGGCTGATGTCGGAGGGGCAAGCCCTTCTGGCATAAACCAAACAACCCCAACGGCACAACCTTCGGCCAACCAGGCACTTAAGATGGCGCTGAAGGTCGGGCTAGATACGGCCAAAGTAGAAGCCATCAGAAAAGTCCTGGCGGCTAAAGGGGTGGAGGTCGGTGCAGAGACAGCGGCGGCAGGCGGAAAAGCCCTGGCAGCAAGCCTGGGAAGTANNGCCACCGGTTGCAGTGATAGCGGCGGCGGCGGTGTTGGCCTTGGGGGTGGCAGCGGCAGATGCCTGGATCATCGGGAAAACGTTGTCTTCCCACATGAACGAATACCGCCACGTTGGCGAGCTGTCGGAAACCATAATTGAGGCAGAGGCCAGAAGACAGGCCACCCGGCGAGCGGCGGCAAGATACCACCGTATCAAAAAGGAGGCTGAATGATGAACGGCTGGCTAATGCGCAGGTTATGGCGAAGATTCATGTCGTACCTGGACGAGACAGGGTTTGGGGAACCAATAAGAGAAGCCTTTGGGCAGGTGCTAGCGCAACTTACGGTCAAGACCGGCCAGAAAGGAATACACGCCGGACATCTGGGATGGCTGATGATAGTCATCCTGGCA
The DNA here is from genome assembly GCA_002329385.1 of Candidatus Shapirobacteria bacterium UBA1435. GTDB lineage: Bacteria > Patescibacteriota > Microgenomatia > UBA12405 > UBA12405 > UBA1435. The sequence continues at coordinate 22,566 of DCTR01000024.1, read as the reverse complement.
CTGACAACCAAAGGCTGGCTGGCAACAGTCCTGGCGGTAGCGATCAGCGCGGCGGTGATATTGCCGATGCTGGCCAGAACCACCAAGTCGATGGTCTCCCCTATCCTGTTTAAAGACAGGCGGCTACAGGCCGGTCATGGGTCAACCTGGTCGAGGGGGTATGCGATACGCCTTCGGAGAAAGGAGAAAGCGAGATGAAGAAAACGATCGACCCCCTTGGACTACTGGAGAAGGTTATCGGCTGGGGAGTGGAGGCCTCAAGCTTTCAATGCCCCTATGAGCTAGACGAAGAAGGACAGGTGGTCCAAAGGGGAATCAAATACTCGGTGCTACAAATNNCGGGACATCAGAGCAGCTGTTCTGGATTCTGATGGAGCTGGCCGCAAGCGGCGAGGAGTTTAGGCTGATAAGCCTTACCCGGCCGATACACTTTCATGAGTATAGGAGGTGGTTAGAGAGTAAGGGGAAGGACGACGAGTTTGTGGGAGAGCATCTGAAGCTGCTCTCACCGCAAGCCCTGGAAAAGAAAGACCCAAGATGGCGGCTGCCCCTGGCCAGGGAAACCTACCTGATCATCAGGTCCCAAAAGGATCTGGAACAGGCGTTGGTGGCAAGATCGGGGTTCGGGTTGACGGTTCGAAGGCTAAACACCTACCAGCTGATTTCGTGGCTGGAGTCGGTATTAAACCATCGGACGATCGATCCCGATACCTTCAACCAACAGGCGGTGGAAGCAACCAAGCGCCTGGTCGAACTGGTGGCCACCGACGGATGGATCGATATAAGGCCTGGAGGGGTGGGGGTTGCCGATCAAAACGGCCGAGAAGTATGGTGGGGTTCGGGACAGCTAACCATGTGTCCATCATCAATCGGCCTAGGAGAGCTGGTGCAGTATATCGGCAATTGCGGATACGATGTGCTGATGGATGCAAGACCGCTGGACCCGATAGGTGAGGCGCACCAGCTGACTGTAGACAAGGTGACGGAAGAGACCAGAATTCTGGCATCAAGATACAGAAGGAGGGCAGACGCACCTTTTGAGGTGATGACAACTTTTGTCTTTAGGGCAGACAAGCCGGAGGGGCTTGAGCAGCGATACAACCTGCTGGCCAAAGAGTTGAGATCCCGGTTTGGGGTGGGATGCCGAAGGCACACCGGCAGCGATGCCACTAGGGCCTTTCAGACATTCCAGCCGACACTAACGGCAAAAGTATTGGCGCCACCAATGAAGGTGACCGCCAAAGATCTGGCACCAGCGCTACAATCGGTTGGCAAAATGAAAGTGCCAGTGCCGGAGGCGGCTTGCCTGCACCTTGGTCAGGACATGGTCAACCAAATGCCGGTTTTTTGTCCGATAGAGAACGCAGGAGGACCGATCAACATCGGCATCTTCGGCCAGACAGGGAAGGGCAAGACGGTGGTCGCCAGATACCTGTTTTGGCAACTGTGGGCTTTGGGCTATCAGGATCTGGTGGTCGTGGATTTCAAGGGCCAAGGTGACTGGGGAGCTTTTGTGACCTCGGTGACCTCCGGAGCCAGACTGGTAGCGGTTAACCCAGACAAAGACCCGGAAGCGGCCGACAAGATTACTAGTCTTGACGACAAACCAGCAGTGATCGTGGTTGAGTCAACGGCCGGCAGTGAAGGCGCAGAAACGATGGCCAAGGTGCTGGCGGAAATCTGGATCAGGCTAAGGCGGGGCAAACGAAGATCGGTGGTGTTCTTTGATGAAAGCTGGGTGGCCTTTGAGCAAGAAGGCAACAGAGCCGGCGAAGTAATGAAACACTTTGCCAAGCAAGGCAGAGGCGCCGGCATAAGTTCGGTTTTCATCACCCAGGACCCCCTTGACGTCACCAGTGCCAAAAGCGGAGCCGGCCGAGTGGGCGAGCAAGTGATTGCCCAGTGTCCGATACAAATACTCGGCGGCTTGAGCGCAGTGGGGCTGGACCTACTGAAACAATGGGGGGTGGCACAGAAGTTGCTGGAAAGAATCCCCGCTTTGGAAGTGGGCCAGTTTGTGGTCAACGGGCTTTCAGGAGGCAAGGAGGTGCAGCTTTGGCTGACCCCACGACTTCTTGGACGAATATGCCCACCAATGCGCTAACCCGAAAGGGGAAAGTTGGTTGCCCTCGGGCGACCAGCTTTCCCCCATTGGGGATGAAGTTTTTCTCTTAGGCGCTTGGATTAGCCGGAGAGGTTAAAAGACAAAAGCTGTTTTTGGAACCTCGACGGTTGATTAATTGCCTAAGAGACTATTTGGTTGGTAAGGCAAGAGAAATTAACTTCTCTTGTTTGAAAACAATTGCTTGTTTTCAAACAGAAAGGAGTTAAATCATAAACTAATGCCATTGCGGCAAAAAGTTTGGATTTAGCACATTAAAAATCCAAAAGAGACAATGAGCAAAGCGAGGAGACGCCAGATGGCGGATGCTCGCTTTGCTCATTTGGGAGCAATGGTAAAAAATAGAAGCATCCAGACAACAGAAGGAGGATTACGAGATGAAAACGAACAAGAGAAAGACGGTGGTGGCAGTACTGGCGGTGGCTCTTTTGCTGATGGCGGCATGTTCACCAGGGGCAAGCGGGCCGACACCAACGCCGCAGGCATGCGGTGACGAATGGGAAGCCCCAGTCAGAGATGATTCCAAAAACGGAGCGAAGATCATCGCGGTGGGGGAATCCCAGGAGAGGAGCTTTGACGGCGCCAAGGACATAGACTGGGTGAAGACGGTGCTACAGGCGGGGTGGACATACTCGATCTACACCAGCGACCTGGGCACGTCGGTAGATACCAGCTTGGCAATGGAACCCGGAGAAGGAGTGAAAGGCGGCAAGACGCTGACCAACGACGACGACCTGACCGAGCCGGAAAACGCGCCAGCCTCGAGGATCGAGGTGCGAATCGAGGTCACCGGAGTGTACTACATCAAGGTCACCAACAGACTGGGTCTGGGCGGCTGCGGCGAAGGGTACGGCTACAGACTGACGCTATCGGGGGCACCCATACCGACGCCGACACCGACGGTGACACCGACGGCAACGGCGGTGTCAATGCCCACCGGCACACCAGTGGCGACCGGACTGAAGGTCAGATGGATCGACCAACTTCAGAAGGTCGAAGTCCTCGACGGGAACAACACGGTCAAGGAGACTTGGGGCGTGGCGGAACTACAGAGATTCTGCCGCGACAACGGAGTTATCGGCCAAGAGGAAAAGCTGACGGCCAAGGCGTTTGCCAGTGGCAAAGTGGGACTACAGATCGTGCCTGAAAGTGGCAACCCCCAACAGACGATGTGGCTGCGGGTCGGGTCGCTTGCCGGGTTTGAGGGACTGATCGTCAAGGCAGACAACGCCGAAAAACCCTTGGGGGCATGGCAGGTGACCAGCAGCGGCCAATGGAAGAAGGTGAAATGAAGAAATGAAGACGACGAAGGAGGTCGCGGCCGGAGGGATCCCCATTTCCGAATCGGTGAAAGAGATTCTGGAGAAAGGAGAGAAAGTCCTGATTGCCAGATCGCCGGTTAGAAGCCTGGCCAGATTACTGTGGGGAGTGCCTCTACTGCTTGGAGGGTTGGCTACTCTATATCCTCTGGTGTGGCTAAGCAACTGGGGCCAGGCCAATGGCTTTGAGTTGTGGGTAACGGCAAATCGGGTGGTGATGATCCTGCCGGCGTTGATAACGGTGCTGTCGATTCCGTTTGGCCTGCTGTCGTTTTACAACTCATTTGAGCTGCGGGACAAGGCTGGTAGGATGAGGATCGGGGTGGAGTATGTCCTCGACGGTCGAAGAAGACTGATATACGAACATCGGCGAGGACTACTAACCCAGGAGTATGTAGGGGTGGTGGGAGAAGAGGAAGGAAAGCCTAAACAACGCTTCGGCAAGTGGCGGTTTTTCTACCAAATCCCCGAAGACGTGACCCTGCTGTCCGACATCCTGAATCCCCGCTCATTGCCGATGGGGCCGATTGCCAGCTTTTTCGGGTTTGGAGATGTCTATCTGCCGTCAGCCCAACAGGGGGCCGATAACCTACTGAAAGATGTCTGGAACCCAAACGGGGTGGTAGACATGTTGCTGACGGCGATGAAATCCCAGGCAACACAGACGGCCGACCAAGGAGCACCCGCCAGTTAGGGGGTGCTCCCCCACTTTGTTCCAGAAATGGAATAAAGGTCTCTTTTGGGCGGTATGTATACAAATGGTTTTGTACTGAAGAGGCTAATCGAGGCCGAAACATACCATTAGCAGAAGTTGACATTGACTGCTAACTGAAATAAAATGGGTTATGATTAATCCACAATTTACACAGCTAGCAGCAGACACCCTAAACAAAGCGTTGGAAGAAGCAGCGAGAAGAAGAAACCCGACGATGGACGAGGCGCATCTTTTGTGGGCACTAAAGACGGCGGAAGGGGTAGCGAGGGAGGTTTTGGCAGAAATTACAGACGAAGTAATCGAGGAAAAACTAAACAGGTTGCCCATCTTGGATGGAGTAAGCCAACAAGTACCGGTTTCCGCCCAAATTCAAAAAATATTACAGACAGCAATCGAGGAAAGCAGGAACAGAGGCGACAGTTTTGTGCCACAAGAAATGCTTTTGTGGGGACTGGCAACAAGCGGGAGCGGTGAGATAAAATCGATTTTAGACGAGAATAAAATCAAAGAAGAAATAAATAATTTAAGAGGAGGACAAAGCGTGGATTCAGACTCAAGGGAAAACAGCTATAAAGCATTAGAGAAATATACGGCCGACTTAACAGCCCTAGCCAAAAACGGCAAAATTGACCCGGTGATCGGTAGAGAAGAAGAGGTAAGAAGGGTGATGCAGGTGTTATCAAGAAGGACAAAAAATAACCCGGTTTTGGTGGGCGACCCGGGAGTGGGGAAAACGGCGATTGTGGAGGGGTTGGCCAATAGAATCGTGGCCGGAGATGTGCCGGAATCGATAAAGGAAAAAAGAATATTATCTTTGGAGATTTCTGGACTATTAGCCGGGGCAAAATACAGGGGCGAGTTTGAGGAAAGACTGAAAAATGTGATTAATGAAGTGGTGAAGTCGGAAGGAAAAATTATTTTGTTTATTGACGAGCTACACACCATTGTGGGGGCGGGAGGAGCCGAGGGGGCGGTGGATGCGGCCAACATGCTAAAACCAGGGCTGGCGAGAGGGACATTGAGAGTGATTGGAGCAACAACCTTGTCGGAATACAGAAAGCATATTGAGAAAGACGCGGCGCTGGAAAGGCGATTTCAACCGGTGCTGGTTAAAGAACCAACCCTTGAAGACACGGTGTCGATACTTAGAGGACTAAAAGAAAAATATGAAATCCACCACGGAATTAAGATAACCGACCAGGCGCTGGTGGCAGCGGCAAAGTTGTCCGACCGATATATCAGAGACCGGTTTTTGCCTGACAAAGCAATTGATTTGATTGATGAAGCGGCGTCAGGACTAAGAATTGAGATGGAATCGGCGCCGGCGATAATCGACAATTTGGAAAGAAAGGTAAGACAGCTGGAAATCGAAGACAAGGCGTTGGCGAAAGAAAAAAATGACGGAGCGTCAAGGCGAAGAGAGGAGATTGCCAATGAGCTAGGAGTAAAAAAAGAAGAATTGACAAAATTATCGGCAAGATGGAAAAAACAGAAAGACATCTTGGGAGAAATCAACAAACTCAAAGAGAGGCTGGAAAAGCTAAAGTATGATTTGGAAACGGCGGAGAGAAATGTGGAGCTAGACAGAGCGGCAGAGATTAAATACGGGCAAATACCAGAGGCGGAAGAAAAGCTGAAGGAAGCAGAAAAAAACTGGAGGGCAATCAGAGGGGAAGAAAAACTAATAAAACAGGAGGTGGATGAGGATGACGTGGCCAAAATCGTATCCAGGTGGACCGGAATCCCGACAACTAGGATGTTAAAAAGCGAAGGCGAGAAATTAAAAAACCTGGAGGAAATACTAAAACAGAGGGTAATAGGTCAAGACGAGGCGGTAGAGGCGGTAGCGAAAGCAGTAAGAAGATCGAGGTTACAGATAGGCGAAAGTAGTAAACCAGTGGCGGTGTTTTTGTTTTTAGGGCCGACAGGGGTGGGTAAAACAGAAACGGCCAAGGCACTGGCGGAGCAATTGTTTAACGACGAAAAAGCGATGGTGAGAATCGACATGAGTGAATACAGTGAAGCACACAGTGTGGCAAGGCTGATCGGGGCGCCGCCGGGATATGTGGGCTATGAAGAGGGGGGCCAGTTAACAGAAGCAGTGAGGAGAAGACCATACACGGTGCTGCTTTTGGATGAAATCGAAAAAGCAAATCCGCAAATCTACAACATCTTTCTACAGATGTTTGACGAAGGCAGACTAACGGACGGAAAAGGGAGGACGGTGGATTTTACCAACACTGTGGTAATAATGACATCCAATATCGGTGCAGAAATAATCCAAAGTTACCAAGGAAAGGAAGAGGAAAAAATGGAGGCAGAGGTCAAAGAATTAGTGACAAAAAGTTTCAGGCCCGATTTTTTGAACAGAATCGACCAGATAATCGTTTATAAAAAACTAAACAAGGAAAAGTTAA
>DCTR01000024.1:0-15963 GCA_002329385.1 Candidatus Shapirobacteria bacterium UBA1435 | reverse complement strand
TTTGACCCGGTGTTTGGAGCCAGGCCACTAAAGAGGCTGATACAAAGCGAGATATTGGACGAGGTGGCAAGAATAATGCTTGAATTCGAGAGAGAGGAGACAGTAGGAGTAGTGGTGGAAGAAAAGAAAGGGAGATTGGTAGTGGAGATGGTGGACTGATAAGCGGGCAAATGATTGGAAAAAATAATGGTAAAATTGAGAGGATTTTGGGTGATAAGTTTCCGTAGTTTAATGGATAGAACACTGGCCTCCGAAGCCGGTGATGCGGGTTCGATTCCCGCCGGGAACACTGAATTGTTTATAATGCCAATATGAAGCTGACGGTTATTGGCAGTGGAACAGGGTTAATCAAAAGAGAAAGAAGTGGGCCGAGTTTTCTGATAAGCGAGGGCGAGGAAAGGCTGCTGCTGGATTGCGGTTGGGGTTGTTTGGGACGACTATTGAAAACAGGAGAAAACCCAAACAGAATAGACAATATTTTTATTTCCCATCCGCACGCAGACCATATAATCGAATTGATGGCAATAATCCAATCAAAAGTAATACACAATTGTTATTTTGAGGACAAAATAAGCAAGACAACGGTGTGGGGCTACAAAGGAATAGGAAGAGATTACCAAACACTTAAGAAAATGATGGTGCCGGAACAAGAGGAAAAACTGGAAGTGGAAACAAAGGAGGAGGGCGGACAAGCAGGGAAAATGAGCCTGACAATAATAGAGGTGGGGCACGTCCCCTACTTTAGATCAGCGGCAATTAAAATCGAAAGCGGAGGAAAGATATTGGTTTACAGTGGCGACACCAATGGAGACGAAAGTTTTTGGCAAACGGCAAAGGGGGCAGACACTCTGATTATGGACGCTTCGGTGGGGAGCAAGGTGTTTTTGAGAAAAGGACGACAACCAACCCACACCAGCCCGCAACAGGCGGGCTTGCTGGCAGACAGGGCGGGGGTAAAAAGACTGATTCTGTTTTCACTTTACGATTTCGAGGAAAAGCTAGAAATGATAGAGGCGGCGGCAAAATATTTTAAGGGAGAAATCGTCTACCCAAGCGACCTTGACCAGTTTGAAATATAACAGGCGGGAAAGACGACTAAAAATAGGCGGATTGGAGAAAAAACAGGGACCAACGGTTTACCTACTGGAGGGAAAAACCGGACCAAAGCCAAAGAGACGGAAAACAGATGGTAAAATGACGTGAAGATAAAGTATCGGCTTTACGAACAATGAAAAAAATCCAAAATAACCTATTTTACGACGAAAGGTCGGCAGGGGGAATTGTTTATAAAATAGAAAACGGAAAAATATATTGGCTTTTAATCAGGACAGCCAATCTGCCAGGTAGAAGGAGAATGGGGAGCGGGTCAAGAAAAAACCTGAAGTCAATCTATAAATTCCCCAAAGGGCATCTTAAAGAAAGAGAGTTTTTGAAGGAAGCGGCGCTTAGGGAGGTAGAAGAGGAGGGGGTGGTAAAGGCTAGAATCATAAGCAAAATAGGCTCAAGAGATTATGTAATCTGGGACAGGGCAAATAAAAAGAAAATAATAAAAAAGGTAACATTTTTTTTAATGAAATATTTGGCGCCAAGCAACTTAAAGCATTTCGACAGAGAAGTGGTTTTGGAGAGACTTTGGTTGACTTATGAAGAAGCTAACAGCAAGCTGGTTTACGATTCGGAAAAAATACTTTTGGGAAAAGCAAAAGAGAAACTAGATAAGTTATTAAGGAATAACGGGCTTTAAAAAGGAAAGATTTGGTAAAATAGGTAGCATTAGACTAGGGAGGATTGTTTTGGGGTTTTGCCAAACCCAAAAAATCCGACATAGTCTAAAACCAGGAGGAGTTTATTCTTTGATTTCACTAATCGGGATAAACTCCGACAATATTGATAATCCTGGAGGAGTCGGATAGTGGTTCATTCCACANNATGGGAAAAGCGGGCGAATTCAGGCCGATTCGCCAGCCGTTTTTGGGCAGAAATCGGAATTTTTTGTTTTCTACAATAAAGTTCGATCCAATTTTTTTCAAAAAATAGCAAATGGGATAGGGGTCTTTGGTTTTGATTAATGTTTTGGCTTGTTTGGCGGAAAAAATGAAATCAAAAATTGGTTCGAGCCGATTTTGAAAGTTAGTATGATTTCTTTTAATTGTTGGTCGAGGTCAATGTTTTGGTTGACCAGTTGTCCCCTTTTTTGTTGATATTGGTTACTCTCAATCAAGCCATCAAGATGAGTGTCAAGAAGTTTGTCGAGTTTAGTGTCGTTTACTTGTTTCTGGGATTGGAGGCGATGAACGATTTTTGATTTTTGAGAATTAAGCCGGCGTTTATCTTTATTTAATTCTTTAATCATTTTTTCCGCCCAATCATCACTTGAGGAAGTGATGGCTAAAGAAGTTGTTAAATTCATTCGCCAAGAAGCTTTTGAGGCTGAGTGGTGTAAAGATTTGCCAAGGGAATGAGGCGGGGTTATTTAAAGATTGAGACCAAAAGGGCAACTATAGAAATCGGTAAAGCGAGCCAAGGGGGTAAGATACCTAGACCCTCTAAAAGGCTTTTTCAAAGAAGAGGGGTAATGATCTTTTGAAACTTTCCGTCATAAATTGACAAAAGTCTTAATAGGAAATAAAATAGGATGGAATGTGATAGCACCTTAACAAGGAGAACTTGCTATGTACAAAACGTTATCGGCACCAGTAATGGTGCAATGGGAAGCGACGAGGTCGTGTAACCACAACTGTATTCACTGCTATAACTACTGGAGAAAGGAGGCACCTAGTCAAAGACTGGTGGATGGGTACGAGGCGGTTTGTCAGACTATAGTCGATGAACTGCTAAAACATCGGGTTTTTTCGGTTACGATCACTGGTGGAGAACCACTACTGGTCATTGAGCAGGTAGCACCGTTCATCAAGATGTTGGCCGACAACAACGTACACTTGACGATGAACAGTAACCTGGCTCTGCTTGATCAGACAAAGATGGAACTGGTCCGGACGATTGGTATACGATCAGTCCTGGTTTCGGTGCCCTCTGGGAATTCCGAGACTTGTGACAGAATCACGGGCGTGAAAGGATCTTTGGATCGAACCGTGAGAGGGATCAGGCTGGCGAAAGATTCGGGCATGCGTCTTTTTACCAACATGGTAGTGTCGAGAATTAATCAACACCAGGTGCGAGAGACGGCCGAGTTGATTGCCTCGTTGGGACTCGACCATTTTGCCGCCACTAGGGCCGCCGACCCTTCGTCAAACAGGGGTTTTGCGCCTTGGCAGCTGGATTTGGTCGAATTCCGTCAGATGCAAACAGAACTGGAAAAGGTCGGAGAGGAACTTGGTCTCCGGATCAACTCTCTGGAAGCAAACCCGGTCTGTTCGTATGGCGGAGTTGAGCCAGCGCAAGGATATAAGTTCTGTAGTGCGGGCAAAACTACCTGCACCATAGGGTTTGACGGAGCGGTTAGACCATGCAACAGAACGGACATGGTCTACGGCAATGCGGTGGAAGACGGACTGATTAAGCCTTGGTTGGAAATGGAGGATTGGCGGTCTGGAGTGTGGATACCAGAGGAGTGCTCTGACTGCAAACTGAAAATCGTTTGCGGAGGAGGATGCAAAGTAGACGCAATCACTGCTCACGGTAGTCCCAAAGCCGTTGATCCACTGTGTGACCCAAGTGCTAAGTCTGCTCCGTTGAAACATGACCGGCCGGAGTTGCCACAAAAGGACGAGTTTGAAGTCAACCCAAGGCTTCAATCTAGACCTGAAGCGTTCGGCTCGATTTTATTCACTACGCCCAAGACTTGGGTACCGGTCGGTCCAGAACTGACGGACTTGCTGAAAAACGGAAAGGAGGTGGTGACAATCGAACAAATAGGACACGCTTTAGGCGTGAGCCTTATCGAAGCAAGGCAGACGGCGGGAGTGTTGATACAAAAGCAGGTTCTTTTATGAAGCTCAAAGGAGGCTTGAACGTGGCTACGGGAATTGTTTCGCTCGTCGAGATGGAGGCGGCCCCTGGTGCAACCACCTTCATGTGCGATCGTGACGGCTGCGACCGCGATTCGTGTGATTGCGATAGTTGCGACCGGTGCGACTGGTGCGAGGGATCGGGTTGCGAGGGCGGCCACTGCGACCGAGAGGGCTAGGAGCGACAGCTAGTCGTTTTCTTTGGCCCAACGAGCGGCACTCTTGAACCGGAAGGGTTTTCCTTTCCATAAGTTCAGGGGTGCCGCAATAAGTATTACTTTTTGTGAGTATTTAACCAATTTTGAGCGATATTGTTAAATTCGGTTTTAAAAAATTGTTGAAAAAATTTTTCAAATTCAGACGGATAGTGATGTTTACCGACTGCTTTGGGAAGCTGTTTTAAAAATTGGGTTATTTTTTGTTTGCCAAAATGATTAACAAGGTATTTGGTGAAATTGAAGCTTTGGGGATAATTGGGGTGCTGATTCCAACTTTTAGCATCGTGGAGTTTTGAAAACTGATCTGTATTTTTTACTTTTCTGATTTTGTATTGGCCGGCAATATAACCGGCAAGACCCTCGTGGAGCCAGAGGGGATAATAAAAGCCCAATAATTCATTGCTAAAAATGTGGGCTAATTCGTGGGTTAAAACATAAGGAAAATCTGAGTCTGGATGGTCGGAAACCTGACTGAAGATGGAGGGGCTGAAAATAAAAATTTGTTTGTTTTTGGTATAGCCAACTAACCAGCCAGGAGTTTTTTGGTCACAGACCTTGTCCATCTGAGGGCGGGTATAAAGAAAGGTGATTTTGATGCTAGGTATATTTTCGCCAAAAAATTTTTTGTTTTTTAGATAGCTTATGGAAACTAATTTATCTAATTTTTGTTTCTGGTCTATCTGAGAATCAAAATCTAAAACGTAGTTTTTGGTGTTCATTACCATAATTATACTAATAATTTAGCCGCGAAGCGGCAAAAAAAGAAAAACTTGAAAATCTCACCCAACCGAAGGGAGGGTGATAAAAATAAATTCGAGGCGGGGTCTGGTGGCGGTCAGCCACCGCCGAGGTCTAATGATCCCGCAAAGCGGGAATACCAAGTGTTAATCAATTAATGTAGAAAATCCGTTCGGATTTTCAGGTATAAGCTCCGCCAGTTAGAAAATGGGGGCGAATTCAGCAAAATTCGCTAGTTATTTTGACGAATGGGCTACCGTTTTTTAAACTCACTCTTTAATAATCGTTTAACTAGGTCTTTTGTATATAACCGATGGATGTTCTGGTTCTCCCAATCAATAGCCTCCCAATAACTTTTTTGGGAGTAGGGGTTTAGCCCAAACTTTTTGGCGACAGTATCGACATCGGGATTTTCCCTGCCTTCAATTTCGAAGGTAAAATAATCGTCGGTGTATCTTGAAAGTTTAATCTCGACTCCCAGGTAGCCGAACTCCCAGCTCTCCCAACAGTAAACCATGCCCGTTGTGTATCCCAGGGTTTCTAAAATATCTAAAGCTGATAAGAACTGTCCGGTTTGGAGTTTGACCTCGATCTCTTTTCTCTCTTTATCATGGAAATTTCCGGTTTTTATTGATAATTTTTCTTTATCGTCACTCTTTTTAAGGCGGATGTCGGTTCCACTACTGTTTTTCCACGTTCTTTTATCTGGATCAAAACCAGGCGAAAGGTCAACAGAAAGTCGACGGTAATGGTCGATCAACTTCCCTTCCGTCTGTAGTTGCTGGAATATTTTTTCAAATTTTCCCTTGGGTAGTCCGCCCCTAATTTCAACTTCAGTCATGTTTATAGGGTAATTATATATTAGGTATTGAAAATTATTACTTGATTAAATCTGCTTAGTCCATTGAGTGCTCATCGCCGGTCGGAAAACATTATTGGTTGTTATAATGGACAAATGAAAGATAGAAAAACAACCATAGTTGTATTGATAATAGCAGTGATAACGGTGGGGCGACTTTACCTGCAGCCGAGAGAGAAGGCCGAAGAGTCAGCCTGGCAAAGACGAACAGAAACAGAGAAAGTAGGAGTATCTACAACTGCAGTCAAAGAAAAAAAGGAAATAATGGTAAAAATTGTTAGCCCAGAAGAAGAGACTTTTGTGCCGAGACAGGCGAGAATGTGGTCGGCAAAAATAGAAAATTTTGAGGATGAAATAGGAAAATTTGGATTTTGTGAGTGGAGGTTTTATCTAAACGAGAACAATGAAGAAGTGTTTTATAAGGAACAGATGGTGAGGACGGTATTAAGCACGGGAGGAGATAATACCTGCAGTTTTACCTCAACCTTTATCGAGAGCCGAGGGAAGCTCAGGGCAGAGGTGACTGTATTGGTCAAAGATTTCCAAGAAAATTTAGTGGCGACTTACAAGGCGGAGAGAAACTATATTGTTCAATAGACAACTGGTGGTCAAAGAAGGACCAGGGTAGATCGTCTAAGCTGGGAGAGGCAGACCACCGACTAGAAAAATTGGGTGGCTTGGGGATAACGGTGAGATAATACGGTTGGTGAAAAGGGGTATGTTATTTTTTTCTACTTTCGCATCTGGTTTGGAGCCAGTGGTTGGAGACATGTTGAGAAGGGCACTTGATGACGTTGAGGTTGTTTTGGTCCTAGATGGAGTTGCGGTGTATTCTTCGAAATCACCCATAGACATAATAAAAAGAATAAGGTTTTTTAATAATAGTTTTCTACTTCTTCGTCTCTTTCCTGTCAAATTGCATGTTTCAGTAGAAAAAATGATGGGTGCTATCGCTAGAGATGGGATAAATACGGGTATTAATATACCAAGCAATATTCGGACTTTCCGTGTCGTTACTTCTTGCGAAAACAAATCGGTTCCAGTTAATCCCCGGCTGATGGCTGATGTCGAAAAAGTAACCAGCAGACAATTTCGACTAAGAGTTGACAGAAGTAAACCCGATGTCCAGTTTTGGTTTCTGACACGAAGTGAGGGGTACGGGTTTTTTGGCATGAGGTTAACCCAACACCCCGATTTTGGGAAAGTACTAGCAAGAGGCGAACTAAGACCGGAAATGGCTGATGTGATGTGTTTATTGTCGGAACCAAATAAAGATGATGTTTTTCTTGACCCTTTTGCTGGCTCTGGGGCAACGACTAAAGCAAGGATGAATTATCCGCATAAGAAGATAATTGCCGGGGACATAAATCCGAAGAGACACTTTATCGAGAAGTTGGACGCAACAAAGCTAGAAAGATTCGAGAATGGGTCGGTTGATAAAATTGTGACCGATCCGCCTTGGGGATTGTTTGATAAAAATGTTGATATAGATAGTCTTTACACAAAAACACTTGAGTCGTTTTATAGAGTGCTAAGGGAGGGCGGAATTTTGGTGATGATGGTAGGCGACAGACGCCTTTTTGAAAAACTATTAGAGAAATTTAAGAATAAGTTTGTTTTGAGACAAAAACTGCATGTACTGGTGTCTGGCAAAAAAGCCGGGGTATACAAGTTAGTGAGAAATTGACGACCGGCGGTCAGCGGTAGACGGATAGGCTTTAGCTGACGGAATTGATAGTCGTCGATATTAGTTGGACCTAATAGTAATAAACCATACTGTTGGTATTATATGAGTATGAAAATACTGGTGGCCTATTATTCGAACACTGGACGAACAAAAAGGGTGGCGGAAGATTTGGCAAAAGAACTGGGAGCGGAGATAGACAAAATAGTCGACAGAAAAGAAAGGCGGGGCATACTGGGATGGCTTAGGGGAGGCAGAGACGAGATTAAACAATACCTAACGGAGATAGAAACATCAAAAGATCCGAGTAAATTTGACTTGGTAGTAGTAGGGACGCCAATCTGGGCGGCAGGAACAACACCGGCGGCAAGAACATATCTGGATAAGTTCAAAGAGTCGATTAGAAATCTGGCCATTTTTACCACATCGGGAAGCAGTGGGGCACAAAGATCGGTGAAAATTCTGGAACGAGCAATTGGTGGGCAGATAGCAGTGTTTGAAGGATGGAAAGCGGCGGATTTGGACGATGAAGCTTTGTACCAGGAAAAAATAATGAAATTCAGCGATAAGGTAAAATTAACCAAGTGGCAGAAGGAATAAAAACGTATTTGGTAGTTTTGGCGACTTTTTTGGGGATTGATATGGTTTGGTTGGGGCTGGTGGCAAAAAAGTTTTATGCCGAACAAATCGGCTTTTTGATGAAAACAGAGGTCAATTGGACGGCGGCGATTATCTTTTATTTACTGTTTGTGGGCGGATTGACTTGGTTTGTGGTGTCCCCCGCCCTAAGGGGTGGATCGTGGCAAAGAGCGTTGTTGCCAGGAATGGCGTTTGGGCTGATCACCTATGCGACCTATGACCTAACCAATCTGGCGACAGTAAAAGATTGGCCGTTGTTAGTGACAATAGTGGATCTGGTTTGGGGAACATTTTTGGCCGGGGCGGTTTCGACAATTGCCTACCTGGTTTTATCGAAACCTAACTGATGGGGATATATACCACCTTAGGGTTAACAGTTTTGGGGTACATGACGGCCTGGTATGTGATCGGGCTGGCAAAAAGGAGAAATGATGTGGCAGACATTGCCTGGGGCTTAGGGTTTCCGATTGTCGGTTGGGTGGCGTTTTTGACAAGCGGTTTTTCGAAGGTGTCGCTAATGACAAACATACTGGTGACCATATGGGGATTAAGATTGGCCAGACACATTTATCTTAGAAACAGAAAAAGAGGAGAAGACAGCCGATATTTAGCCTGGAGAAAAGAGTGGAATAACTTTTATATCCGAAGCTATTTGCAAATTTATATTTTTCAGGGATTGCTAATGCTGATAATTTCCAGCCCGGTGGTATTAATAAACACCGCCCGACCGGACAGTCTTGGACTTATGGGCGCGGCGGGGGTAATGGTCTGGATGGCAGGATTTGGTTTTGAGGTAGTGGGAGACCAACAATTGGCGAATTTTATCAGCAAGGAAAAGAATAAGGGAAAAATAATGCAAGATGGGTTGTGGCGATACAGCCGACACCCAAACTACTTTGGTGAAGTGGTGCTGTGGTGGGGAATCTTTTTGATGGCGGTGGGACAAACGAGGGGGTGGACAACGATAATTGGGCCAGCGACAATTACCTATTTAATCCTGTTTGTCTCGGGGATACCGATGTTGGAAAAAAAATACGCAGGGCGAGAAGATTTTGAAGAGTATAAAAGAAAAACGAGCGCCTTTGTGCCAATACCTCCGAAAGCCAAAAGGCACTAACTGTCAACAAGAAGGACGAGCAAGAAAACAGCCCGTCAGCAAATTAAGCTTATTTTCAGAATCGGACCGGATAATGAAGACAAGGTAGATTGTTGGCCTTGGCCAACAAAATGCCTGAAGCACACTCTCTCCCCAAGAAGCGCCCGGCAAATAAAAAGCGGGCGTTTTTTGGTTGTTAAATTAGGAAACTTTATCGACAATCATCCTAAACTCGGCAAATAGTGGAGTGGATGCGGCTTGAGGACAGGATTGATAAATTTCGATTAGGCGCTGGTAGTACCACTTTCTGTCGGGGCGGGGATTACCCTGGGAAAGATTGGCGTATTTATCGGCAAGAGAGATTAAGATAACCTGGGGAGGGGAGGCTTGAAGGGTGTCAAGAAAAAGCTGATGCTTCTCTACCCAGGACAAGCTTGGAGAAGGTGGTTCGGAAAGGAGCTGGACATAATCGGCGACAGTTTGACCAAAGATACTTTTAAGATCATCCGCAGAGCAACCTTGGGTGTCTTCCAAAACATCATGGAGCAGGGCGGCGCAGATAGTGTCTTCGTCCGGGGTGCAACCGGCAACAAGAAAAGCCACTTCGACGGGGTGGACGATAAAAGGAGTTATGCTGTCGTGCCGTTTTTGGGATTGGTGTTGGGTGGCTGAGAGCTTAATTGCCTGGCGGATCTTGGGAGTAAGCAGCATACAGATAACGATAGTATAATTGATTTAGACGATGGACAAAAAAGAACTAGAAAAGATAATAGTGACAGCGGTGGCAATAACAATAGGATTAGCGGCAGTGGCCTGGCGGGAACAGATAATTGACAGGCAGCTGGCAGAGAAAACAATAATTGGGGGAGAGGCAGACGAGGAGGGATGTTTAACGGCGGCAGGCTACGGATGGTGTGAAAATAAGAAAAAGTGTTTGAGAGTCTGGGAAGAGGAGTGTTTTTCGAAGGAGGAAATAAAGGACTATCTGAACGAACATCTGTCAGAATTGTCGCCGGTAAAAGAAGTGCTGGGCGGGAAATTTTATATTTACGACATAGAGATGGAGAAGCCAAACATGGCGGTGATTAAATATGAAGATGGCCACATTGATTTGAAGGCAAGGGTTACGGTTGGGATGGAAAAGGGAGAGATGTTGATTGGCGGATGGGAAATGTTAGACAATTAATAATTTATTAAAAAACATGGAAAAAGACGTGTGTTGTCTAAGATTTGACCCTGACAGCTGGGAAAGAAAAATAGTCTGGAAGGATAAATTATTCGTAAAAGGGACAGTTAGAAGCATACTGCATGTGCCGATAAATATGGGGCAAATCATCACAAAGATGTGGAAAAAGGTTAAAGATGGCGGGGCGGAGGTGGAAGCAAAAGATTGGATTTTGTTATCGGAGGAGGCGGGAGCATGGAAAAGTTATCAGTATATGGCGGTAAATAAAGAGGTGGAAGGAATGGAAAACGTGAAGATGTCGGGGACATTCTTAACACAGGTTTTTGAAGGACCTTACCAGGAGGCTAAAGATTGGTATGGAAAGATAATAAAACAGGCCGAAAAGGAAACAGGCAAGAAGCCGGAAAAAGTATATTTTTACTATACTACCTGCCCGAAGTGTGCAAAAAAGTATGGTAATAATTACGTTGTAGGATTGGCAAAAATTTCATAATAGGAAAACCAATAAGAAGTTGACATTCGGGTTTTGTTTGGGTATAAGTAGTTATGGACTGGAGGAGGCATTGGATTAAAGGAGTGATGATAGGGCTGGCATTGGCCGACTGGGTGATGTTGAGAAGCTTAGTAATGATGAGCCAAAGCTGGCCAGCAAAATGAAGGATGGGAAGCGGTGGGTTTTTGACGTAAAATATAAACTATAGTCTCCAGACCATAGTTATATGTTGCCTACCGAAAATATTAGTCTATCTCGTCTTCGGCCTGAAGGCTGGAGTATATGAAATTTGAGAAATAAATAACCATGAAAATACAAGAAAAAACAAAACTAATTTTTTGCATTATTGTGTGTCAGGCGGCGGGGGGAATAGGGGCTTTGGCAACAACACCAAAAATCGGCGGGTGGTATGCCGGACTAAACAAACCCTGGTTTAGCCCACCGAACTGGCTGTTTGGACCAGTATGGACAATGCTTTATTTACTGATGGGAGTGGCGTGGTATTTGGTCTGGAGAGAAAAAAAGGAGAATAAAAGGGCAATCAAACTTTTCTGGGTGCAGTTATTATTTAACATCTTGTGGTCGTTTTGGTTTTTCGGCTTGGAGAACCCAGGTCTAGCCTTCGGGCAAATCCTTCTGCTGGTGGTGGCGATATGGGCGACGACCAGAAATTTTTGGCGGATATCAAAGTTGGCAGGGTGGTTAATGGTCCCCTATTTGGCCTGGGTAAGTTTTGCGACGGTGTTAAATGGGGCAATTTATTGGCTTAACCGTTAAGTTATTGATTTGAATTTTATGAAAAAGGAAAACAAAAAAGATACCTTTGAAGTTAAGGGGGAGGATTTAATCAGAAAAATAAAAGAGCTAATAAACGAAGGAAATATACGCCAGATATCGATACTTAACAAAGACGGTAAAGTGCTGATCGTGATTCCTTTGACAATCGGGGTGGTGGGAGCAGTGTTGGCGCCGGCCCTGGCGGCGGTAGGGGCGGTGGCGGCCCTGGTGACGGAATGCACGATCAAGGTAGAAAGAAAAGAATAAGATGAGAATCCTGGTTCACACTTGCTGTGCAGACTGTTTGTTGAAGGTGTGGAAATCATGGTCAAAGGAAAGTTTTGAGGTGGTGGGTTATTTTTATAACCCCAATATCCACCCCAGATCGGAATACCAGTCAAGGCTGGCGGCAGTGAGAGAGGTGGCAAAGGAGTTAGAAATAGAAATGATAATCCCCGACTGGAGACCAAAGGAGTTTTTTGAGGCAATAGAAGGAAACAAAGGAAGATGTGAAAAATGCTGGAAACTTAGAATTGAAAAGACAGCAGAACAGGCTAGAAATAAGCATTTTGACTGTTTTTCGACAACATTGCTGGCGAGCAAGCACCAGGACCAAAAAAAGATAACGTGTTTAGGAAAGACAGCAGGAAACAGGCTCGGGGTTAAGTTTGAGACGCCTGGTAAGATGACAGACGAGCCAACAAGTGGTTTTTATAAGCAGTTTTTTTGCGGCTGTGTGGATTCGCTGAAAGAGAGGTTTGAGGAAAAATATTACACACGAGATTAGTCAAAGATATGGAATTATCTAAGGATCAAAAAAAAGTAACCAACGAATTAGTCGGCTGGTTTGGCGGCAAGAGAGAAAAACAATATGTGACAGTGGGAGGGTTTGCAGGAACAGGGAAAACAACACTAATCGGCTGGGTAAGAAAAAATTTAGCCAGGAAAAATAAAAAGCTGAAGGTGGCGTTTTGCAGTTTCACCGGGAAAGCGACAAGGGTGTTGAAAAACAAATTAGCGGAAGCAGGCGGACTTTATGAGCAAGACAGCGTCAGCACGATTCACGGCTTAATCTATTCGCCGATTGAAAACGAGAAAAAGGAAATAGTCGGCTGGAAAAAGAGGGAGGCGGTGGAAACAGACTTGATTATAGTTGACGAGGCGTCGATGGTGGACGGAGAAATCTGGGCCGATTTAAGGTCATATGGACTACCAATAATTGCCGTAGGAGACCATGGGCAGTTGCCGCCAATAAACGGCAATTTTAACCTGATGGAGAAGCCGATGCTGAAACTGGAGGAAATACATAGACAGGCCAGGGAAAATCCAATTATTAAACTGTCGGTTTGGGCGAGAGAGAGGGGAATAATTCCGGCAATTAACTACAGCGATGGGGTGAAAAAGATAAGGCGGGAATTACCAGAAACACAAGAATTGATAGAGGAGGAATTAAGAAAATATAACCATGAGACATTAATATTGTGCGGGTATAACAGCACCAGGGTAAGACTGAATAGACATATTAGACAATTGGTAGGGTTTGAAGGGGAGGATCCGGAAGCCGGAGACAGAGTGATTTGTTTAAGAAACAACCATATTGCCGAGGTATTCAATGGAATGCTGGGAACGATTAATAAGATCAGAAGAAAAAATGAAAATTGGTACGAGACTGAAATTCAGATGGACGGAGAACCGGGCAAATATAACGGATTAATGTTAAAAGAACAGTTTAATAGAACCGACGGTCTAAATTTCACCAAACAAAGGTGGCGAACAATTGAAGGCGATCTGTTTGATTTTGGCTATGCATTGACAGTGCACAAGGCACAAGGGAGCCAAGCAAAAAAGGTTATTCTGTTTGAGGAGAGATTCGGGAGAGACGACGAGGAGATGTGGAGAAGGTGGCTATATACGGCCGTTACCAGGGCGGAAGAGGAGTTGTTGATTGTCGGTTAGAATAGAAAAAGAAAAGACAAAGACAAAAAAGCTAAAATAGGCAATGGTGAAGTGGTTGATATTAGCAATGATGTGGCTGGCGGGAGCGGGCGGAGTGGCGGCCAGAGAAGAAGAAAAGTACGCAGTGATAGTCAACCCGATAAGGGCTAGAAAGTTTTGGGCGGATAAAAGCCTTGCCCCAATCGAAAACCATTATAAAGCAATAAGCCAAAGGCAACTTAGGGCGACGTGGTTGTTACAGGATGAGGTGCTGGCCGATGGAGAGTTGGTAGAAATTATTGAGGCATTCGACAAGGGACAAGAGATAGGCGTATTTTTGGAAATAACCGAAAAAACAGCAAAAAAAGCGAGGGTGGCATATGAAATAAACCGGCCATGGTATGACCCCGGGGTGGTATTTTTGTCGGGATATTCAAGGAGACAAAGAAAAAAACTAATTGACACGATCTGGGAAGATTTTAGAGGTAGATTCGGAAACTGGCCAAAGGCAGTAGGAGCGTGGTGGATTGATAGCTACAGTCTGGAATATATCAAACAAAAATATGGAGTAAAAACCGTGCTAATAGTGGCAGACCAAAAAACAACCGATGGCTATGGGGTCTGGGGGCAGTGGTGGGGTGTCCCCTACTGGCCGGCAAAAACAAACATGTTAAGGCCGGCAAGAGACAGGGAGGATTGGCTGGGAATAACAACAATACAGTGGGCGCAAAGGGATTTGGGGCTGGCCTACGGAGAAGGAGAAGCGTCGCTTTTTTCTCTGCAAGCCAATGATTACACCAAGACGGGGCAAGACATAAACTATTTTAAAAGGCTGGCCGGTGACTACTGGCAAGGTAGCGGAGGACTTAAGCAGATTACAGTAGGACTAGAGGTGGGAATGGAGAGTGTGGGGATGGAAAAGGAATGGGAAAAACAATTAGACTTTTTGGTTGAAGAAGAGGCTAAAGCGATAACGATGAGTGAATTTGGGGAGATAATGAACAACGCCTACCAAGACAAGATAAAGGTTCGTGTCGGCAACTGGCAAATGTGGGAAGGAGGACGAGAGAATAAAAAACTCGGAGAGAAGTTGATATATGGGAAACAAGTTTTTTCTGATTATTGGGTAGCGGATAAATCATCGTTTTTGGACAGGGTGATGGATAGTGAAGAAAAAGAGGAAAGGAGGTATGTTCCCTACTGGCTGATAGTAGTTATCGGATGGATGGCTTTGGGAACATGGAAAAAAGAATGGAGAGAGGGAATCGGTTGGGGACTAATGTGGACGGGGCTAAATTATGGATTGATTTTAAGATCACGCCAAGAGTTGGGATGGATGGTATATTACGGGCCAACGATAGAAAATTTGGACTTGGTACAGGCGGGGTTAGTAATAGTGGGCGGGACAATGGGAATAGTCTGGAGAAAGAAAGGATGGCTAAAAACAGCATCGGCATTGACGGTAATTAATTTATTAGTCTGGACGGTAAGAGTAAGCAAGTTGGATGACAATTATTATCTAGGAATACTGGTGGATGAGTTGAGGTTTGCGGGAGTCTGGGCAGGAAAGGGCGGCGCGGGGTTGATAAACAAAGACCTGGCAGGATATGTGGCAACATCACTTTTGAGGTTACCGTTGGTTAAACTGGTTATGGAAAAACCTCTAGCGGCGATATTGTGGCCGTTGGTGGGGCTGGCGGGAGCAGTAGTGATCAGCAAAACAGCCAGAAAGGTTCCAGAAAAGATTAGACGGTGGGGCTGGCGAATAGGAGCTGCCGGAGCGGCGGGGTGGGGGTGGCTGATAATGATAGCAGAGGCAAGGGTGGTTAACTAGAGGAGGTAAGCAGCTTTTTGACTGGTTGATAGGAACGACGATGGATTGGGCAAGGCCCATGAAGATGAAGCGAGGAGAGGTGTTTGGCGGTTCCGTAACCTTTGTGTTGGCCAAAACCATAGGCAGGATATAAGGAATCATATTTGTCCATGGTTAAATCACGAGCGACTTTGGCACAGATGGAGGCGGAGGCGACGGAAAAACAATGTTGGTCGGCTTGGACGACCGACTTAACAGAAGTCGAAGAAAATGGATAATTACCATCAATAAGACAAAAGTCAAAAGAGCCACGAAATTTTTGGAGAACAAAAAGAATTAAGCCTTTGATGGTAAGATTAATCCCTTTTTGATCTATCTGGAGAGAGGAAGCAGAGACGGTTAAATAGCGGAAGGGTTGACGTTGAAAGGAGGAAACGATGGCCTGCCTTTTGGAGGCAGAAAGCAATTTTGAATCACGAACGCCAAGGCGAGAAAAGAAAGAAGGGTCAAAGAGCTGGAGGTCGAGCAAAAAAGCACCAACAGTAACCGGCCCGGCC
>DCTR01000037.1 GCA_002329385.1 Candidatus Shapirobacteria bacterium UBA1435 | reverse complement strand
ACGGAAAGTTCAACGGGCCGATGTCGTTAAGGTCGGCTTTGGGCAATTCGATCAACACGGTGGCGGTGAAGATGTTGGCCAATGTGGGGTTGGAAAATATGTTGGCGACGGCTTTTGAGATGGGAATAAAGACTTTGGAGCCGACTAGGGAAAATCTGCGGAAATATGGTTTGGCGGTAACTTTGGGCGGCGCTGACGTCAAAATGATCGATTTGGCCAGTGCCTATTGCGCGTTTGCCAACGGCGGGAAAGGAGTGGAACCAGTGGGAATTTTGAAAGTGGAAGACAGGGAGGGAAGAGTTTTGGAAGAATATAGGCCGGTGGAGAGAAAAGCGGTGATGACTCCACAGGAGGCGTTTATTATTTCCAACATACTGGCCGATAACTCGGCAAGGGAAATTACTTTTGGCCGAAGCAACAGTTTGACGATTGCCAATTTTCAGGTGGCGGTGAAAACCGGGACAACCAACGACAAGAGGGATAACTGGACAATAGGCTGGACGCCAAATTTGTTGGCAGCGGTGTGGGTGGGGAATAACGATAACAGTCCGATGGGTAGAATTGCTTCGGGCGTTTCGGGGGCAAGTCCGATTTGGCGACGGATTATGCTTGGCGAGTTGCCAAGGAGGCCGAAAGAAGATTTTGTGGTCCCAGACAAGGTGATAAAAGTGAAGGTTGACTCGCTGTCGGGATATCCCGAACATGACGGCTTTCCCTCGAGGGAGGATTACTTTATTGAAGGCACACAGCCAAGGACGGCTGACCCGATACATCTTAAACTGAAAGTGTGTAAGGGGAAACCGGGTCTGGCGACTCCTGACGATGTTCAGTCTGGGAATTACGAGGAAAAAGAATATATTAGGTTGGTTGAATCCGATCCGGTGTCGGGTGACGGGAAAAACCGTTGGCAGGCAGGGATAGACGTTTGGATTAGCCAACAGCCGGATAAGGAGAAATATTCCCCGCCGGGTGATTATTGCCGATCCGATGGTTTGGTGAATGTGGGAATTGACAGCCCGGCCCACCAGTCGACGGTGGGAAATAATTTTGAGGTGATAATAAAGACAAATTCGGTTAAAAAAATCGTGGAAGTGAAGCTCTGGGTTGACGGAACGGAGAAGAATGTTTGGACAGAAAGGCCGTTTAATATGAACTTATCTTTGGCAAACGGAGTGCATAAGATAAAAGTGAGGGCGACGGATAAAGACGGAAATTATCAGGAAAGAGAGGCGGTTTTTGGAGTGAACGTGGCTTGGGATTGGGCTCCGAGTCCAACACCGACGGTGACGCCGGCGGTGACAGTCACTCCCTCTCCCCTACCAACAGCGGTGCCAACAGCAACAGTTTTACCAACAGCGACACCGGTAGTCTCACCGATTATTTCCGGCACTTAGGACTTAGCCAAGAAACCAGTCGGTAAGATTTTGAGCCTCCCGGGAAAGTCGAAGACGGAGGTTTTCGTCGATAGTTTGGTTGCCGGCGGCGGCAAGAAGGGCGTCGAGATTTTGCCGATAGATTTGGGCGTAGGTATCTTTAATGGTGGGCTTGGGAAGGGAGGGAGTTTTGATTTTTTCGGCGGTGGTCATTGGTGGTTAAATTTTTAAACCAAAAATTTGGCTGTGAGTATTTTTAGCCAATTTATCGTCACAATTATAGTAAGAAGCTCTGAAGGTGTAGCGGAATTGTTTGGTTTTTTGGTCAAAAAACTCGTCAACAACAACAAGCTGCCAAAGGATGTTTTGGTTGATTTTTTGGGAATATTGTTTAATAAGATCGGCCGGGTTTTGTTTTTCGGGGAAGGAAACGTTGGCGTCGAGGGTGATTATCTGGGAGGTAAGCTCGATAGCGGAATTGGTTTTGGTCAGGAATGAGTAATGCTGGGGAGGTGTAATGTTGTCTAAAACGATTTGGGCGAAATACTGGCCGGAATCATTGGACATCTGGTAGTCTTTCGGGCAATCATCCCCAAAAACTTTTTCGATATCTGTTGATAATTGCTTTGGGTCTGGGTTGGAGATACCTAGGGAGTATTGTTCAATATATTGGCTGTTTTCTTGCCAAAAAATTTTACCGACTTCAAAAAATTTCTGACCGACCAGTTTAAGGCGCAGATAATGACGGTGTTGATTACGAAGCGATTGAATGATGGATTGACGAAGATAGGGAAAGTCGGAGTTGATGCTATTTTGAGTGATGATGGCCGTTGGGGGGTTTTCGGTTTGGTTGACTAGTGGCCAGGAACGGATTTCATCGTAGCCAAGATCGGTAAAATCATCTTTTATTTTTTCAATAAGATAGAGAATTTTGGGGGTGATGTCGCGAGTGTTGGCGATGGGGATCGGGGAGTTTTTGGGGATTTGGTGGTAGCCGTAAAAGCGGACGACTTCCTCAATCAGATCTTCCTCAAGATTAATGTCTTTGCGGATGGAGGGCGGAACGATGGAATATTTGTTGCCGTTTGGCAGCAACTGACAGCCGAGACGTTCTAGAGTTTGGGTGGCAAAATCGACGGGGATATCGATACCGGCATAGAGGGAAGGAAGTTCTGGATCAAAGCTAATCTGGGTATCGGGGGAAGGAGAGGGATAGTAGTCAAATAACTGACTGGATATTTCTCCCCGGCAATATTGAAGTATCTGATTGATCAGAAAAGTGAAGGCGATGGGAATGAGTTTCGGGTCGAGGTCTTTATCAAGCCTGATGGCGGCTTCGGTGGTGGTTTTAAGCAGACGATAGTCCTGACGGACTTTGGTTCGATCGTAAACCGCCATTTCAATGACGGTTTCGGTGGTTTGATGACTGATGGCGCAAGACTGCCCACCCAAGAAACTCAAAGACAGGGCAGTAGTGGGGTTATTGACCATAAGAATGCCGGAGGGCAAGGGAAGCACGGAGCCGTCAAGGGTGGTAAATTGGGAAAAATGGCGGTTTAACTCCCAGACAAGATTGTCGGTTGAGAGGGAAACGTCGAAAGCGTGATTGGGCAGGCCGAAAATAAACATGACGTAATTGGTTAGGTCGACAAGGGTGTTTATGGAGTTGACCTGGTGTAGGTTGAGAAATTTCTTTAGCCAGGGTGGTGAGGCAGAGTTTTGAAGACGGGAGATTCTGATGGCCTGGATTCTTTTGACCTGTTTTTCGGCGGTGACGTTTATTGGCAGTCGGTAGGACGAAGAGATGGCTGGAAGGGAGGATTGAGGAAGGCAAAGTGGGATGCGGTAAAAGACAGACAGGTCGCGGGCGATGCCGTAGTAACCCAAACAGTCGCCACGATTTTGGCGGATTTCAAGGTCAAAGACTGTCTCGTTTTCGATTTGTTCAACGCTGCTGACAAAATGGCCGATAAGGGTGAGGTCGTCGCGGAGTCTCAGTTTGTCGGCAGTGAGGGCGGGGATCAGTTTTTGGAGTTCGGAATAGATTATTTTCATAGTTGATTTGGTTTGTAGGCTAGGTTGCCGCCAAGGAGAGTGCGGATGTCTTTGATATTGAACTTAGCCATCACCCAACGGTCAAGGCCGAGGCCAAAGGCAAAGCCACGCCATTGTCTTGGATCGATGCTGGCGAACTGGAGGAGATGGGGGTGGATGATGCCGGCGCCTCCCATTTCAATCCAGCCAGCGCCTTTGCAGACGGAGCATCCATCTCCGTGACAATTAAAGCAGCGCAAGTCCAGCCCTAGCCCGGGCTCGACTTCGGGATAGTATTTGCACCGGTATCTGACCTCGACATCGTCACCATAAAGGTTTTTGAAAAGCAGGTCAAAAACTCCAATTAGGTCTTTAAGGCTGATATCTTTGTCGACGGCAACACCCTGGTATTGATGAAAGATAAAGTGGTTTGATTTGGTGACTTTTTCGTTGCGGTAGACCCGACCTGGAAAAGCGGCGCGAAAAGGCGGTTTTTCCTGCGAAAGAAGTCTGGCTTCGATAGAGGAAGTGTGAGTTCTAAGGAGGACGTCGGGTTCGCGAATATAGATAGTGTCTTGCATGTCGCGAGCGGGGTGGTCGGAGGGAACATTTAGCCGTTGAAAACAAAATTCGTCGGTTTCGATTTCCGGACCGTCGTAGATGGAAAAGCCAAGATTTTGAAAAAGGGCGTTTATTTTCCGTTCGGTTTGGGTGATGGGATGAAGGTGGCCAAGCTTGGGGAGAGAGGTGCTGGTTAAAGTTTGGAGTTTAAGGGTTTTGCCTTCGGGGTTAATGGTGGTTTTTAGGCTAACAGATTGATCGTTTATCAGTTTTTCCAAGATTGTTTTGAGCTGGTTTAGATTGGCGCCAAATTGTTTGCGATCTGCGGCGGCAATATTTCTCATTTCGGCAAACAGCTGATTAAGCAGACCATTGCGGCCGAGAAGTCTGATTCTTATGGCTTCAAGCTCTTTGGAATTTTTGGCATCCTGGATTTGTTTGATGGCGTCTTCTCGGACTTGTTTAAGGTCGGTGTTCATATATTAAAAAACTCCCCGCGGCGGGGAGTCGACAATAAAACCACTCCCCTATTTCTAGAATCTAAAGAAGAAAAGGGAGAGCCGGTTTGAATGCATAGATTATTTTATCGAATTGACGATACTTTGAAAAGCGCTGGGGTGGTTGATGGCGAGCTCGGAAAGCATTTTGCGGTTGATGGTGATATTTTTTTGACGAAGCAAATTGATGAATTTGGAATAGCTTAGCCCTTGATCCTTGATGGCGGCATTTAGCCGGACAATCCAAAGTTTTCTAAAATCCCGTCTACGGATCCGGCGACCATTGTAGGCGTATTGACCGGCATGCATAACCGCTTCGTGGGCGACTTTGTAGCGTTTGTGACGGGTCATCCAAAAACCTTTGGCTAGTTTCAGGACTTTTTTGTGTTTGGCTTTGCGGACGGTGCCGGTTTTGACTCTCATTGGGTGTTTAAGCTTGACCTAATAATTTTTTGACTTTTATGGCAAATCTGCCTAATACCGGTTTTTTGCCCCTAAGGCGACGGAGCTGTTTTTTGCTCTTTTTGCGTCTTAGATGGCGCTGGAAGGAAGACATGCGCAAGACTTTACCGGTTTTGGTGATTTCAAAACGATTACTGACCGACTTGCGGATTTTAAATTTGTTTTTCTTGGCTTTCATCTTCGTTTTTCCCCTTTTTCTTGACCGGGGTGAGGATAAGAATTAACCTCTTGCCGAGGAGTTTTGGTTCGCCTTCGGCGGTGGCAATGTCGACAAGGTCGGTTTTGAATTTGTCGATTAGATTATATCCAAATTCTTTCCGGGCAATTTGACGACCTTGGAATTTTATACTTAATTTGACCTTATTTCCAGTGGTTAAAAACTTTTGGGCTTTTTTTAGCCGAGTTTCGTAATCCATCTGGCCAATAAACGGTGTCATCTGAATTTCTTTAAGCTCGCCGCCTTTTATGCCCCGCTTTTCGGCCTTGAGTTTTTTGGCTTCCTGGTAGCGAAATTTGGCAAAATCAATAAGCTTGACGACAACAGGAACGGCACGGGGAGCAATTTCAACCAGGTCTAGACCAGAGCTTTGCGACATCGACCTGGCATCGTTAATTGGCATGACGCCGATTTGTTTGCCGTCTTCGTCGAGAAGCCTGACTTGCGAAGCGGTAATATAATGATTAATCCTGTAGATTTTTTTTAGCTGCTGGTGGGTCTTGCTGGCCAATGTTTCAATAATTGATAATTGTTGCTATTTTAGCAAATTAACGGACTTGGAGGCGATTTGCTGACCGATCTTTGAGGTAAATTCGTTGGAGTCCATCTGGCCAAGATCCTGGCCGTCGCGCTGGCGGACGGAAACGGAGCCGCTTTCGGCTTCACGGTTGCCGACAATCAGCATATAGGGAATTTTTTGAGCGGTAGCGTTGCGAATTTTGTTTTGCATGGTTTCCGACCGGTCGTCGACTTCGACCCGGACGTCTTTGGCCAGAAGCAGTTGTTCGACTTGGCGGGCGTAAGCTATTTGTTTTTCGCTTATAGGGATGATCACCACCTGGGTTGGGGCCAACCAGAGAGGAAAGGCACCGGCATAATGCTCGATAAGAGTGCCGACAAATCTCTCCATCGAGCCAAGGAGGGTGCGGTGGAGCATGATGGGGGTGTGTTCCTGGCCATCAGCCCCGATATACTTCATGTTAAAGCGTAATGGTTCGTTCATGTCAAGTTGTATGGTGGTCCCCTGCCATTCACGACCCATGCCGTCGACAGCCTTGAGGTCAATGGCTGGTCCGTAGAATTTGGCGCCGCCAATATCCTTCTTGTAGTCGATTTGGCGTTTTTGGAGAATATCTTCCAGAGTGTTTTCGGCAAGTTGCCAGATTTTCTCTTCGCCAATATATTTGTCCTGATTTTTGGGATCACGAAGGGAAAGATAGACGTTTAAATGTTCGAAGCCAAAAGCCTTGTTCATGTCGAGGGCAAAGTCGAGGATTCGGTTGACCTCCTCGACAAATTGGTCTTCGCGGCAGATGATATGGGCGTCATCTTGAGTAAAACCGCGAACACGAAGCATACCGTGAAGAACACCAGATTCTTCGTAGCGGTAAACAGAGCCAAGCTCACACCAGCGGAGGGGTAATTCGCGGTAACTGCGAGGGCGCGATTGATAAATGCGGATATGGAAAGGACAGCTCATCGGTTTGACAAAATAGGTGGTATCTTCGTGTTCGTCTTTCGACTTCATCGACATGGGGGGGAATAAGCCGTCTTTGAAGGTTTGGAGGTGTCCGGAAGTTTGCCACAAATTTGATTGGCCAAGGTGGGGGGTGTAGACGTATTGATAGCCGCGACGGCGATGCTCGCGACGCCAGTAGAGTTCAATTTCTTCGCGGACGATAGATAGTTTTGGGTGCCAGAGAATCAGGCCGGGGCCAACAGACTCGTCAATACTAAAAAGGTCAAGATCCTTGCCCAGTTTGCGGTGGTCGCGTTTTTGGGCTTCTTCAATATTTTCGAGATACTGTTTGAGCTGGTCGACTGTTTGGAAGGCGGTGCCGTAGATGCGGGTGAGCATTTTGTTTTTGGCGTCGCCATGCCAATAAGCGCCAGCAATCGAGAGGAGCTTAAACGCCTTGATTTTGCCGGTGGAAGAGACGTGTGGGCCGGCGCAAAGGTCGACAAAATCGTTGCCGGTACGGTAGACGGAAATTTTTTCACCCCGACTTTCGATTTGGTCTATCCATTCAGCTTTATATTGATTATCCGAAAAAAGCTGGCGGGCTTGTTGGGAGGTGATAAACTCCTGACTGATGGGCAAATCTTCTTTGATGATTTTAGCCATTTCGGCTTCGATGGCGGTAAAATCGCTATCGTTAACCTTAAAGCCTGACAAAGGTTCGAAGTCAAAATAAAAGCCGTCGGCGGTGGCCGGGCCCATGGCCATAACAAACTTGCCAGGGAAGAGGCGCAGCATGGCCTGGGTAAGAACATGTTCGGCGGAGTGACGGATTTTTTCGAGTTCTACTGGGTCTTGGTAATTACTGGACATAAGTTGATTATAAAGGATAAAAAGGGAGAAGGTGGAAAGCCCGATCAAGGCAGATGAAGATTATGCCCTGTCGGGCGCAGTAGTCAACGAGAAGAATTTGTCAAAAAGTGTATTCATATTTTTTGAAGTGAGCTTGACAGGACTTGAACCTGTGACCTCATCGATGTCAACGATGCGCTCTAACCAACTGAGCTACAAGCTCGATGGCTGATTATAACAGCCGCATGGACAAAAATTAAAGAGTGAGGGGAGGGTGGATGTTAGGTGGCGGATCTGGCGGCGGAATGTTCGTTGGAAAAGAGGTATTGCTCTCCCCCACCTTTTTTGTTTTTGACGGTTGACCAGAAATAATTCCGTTTTTTCTTTTTGGCGGTGAAAGCCGACAACCAGATGGAAGCGTCGGCGATATTTTGGCGGAGATTGATGATGAGGTTTTTTAACCTTTGGAAGAAACGAATTTGGTACTCGGAAGCTTCGGCAACGGTTTGGGAAGCGGCGGTGCTGATTTGACGGTCAAGGTTTTCGGTAACATTGGTTAGTTTTTTGATTTCATCTTTCAGGTCGTCAATTTCTTTTTTGATTTGGTGTTGACGGTTGTCAATGAGGATTTGGGTTTCCCGGTCAAGGTAGTTGACGAAGGCGGGGCCTTCTTGATGATTGTTGTTTTGGCCAAGCTCAACCGTCTGACCCGGCCTTAAGACGCCCTTGAGGCCGAAAAATGAGGCTTTGGGCGATTCGGAAGAGAAGACGACACCCTGGGAATCCTTAAGGATTTCCGAACTATTGCCGCCTTTGAAATGTTTTGGGTTTTTTGGGTCCTGCTTTGCCCCAAAAAGTTTGGGCATACTTGGCTATTATATCAATATGTATCTAATAAGTCTATCCGAAGGCTAAAACGAGTTTTTTTGATTGGTTAGAGGGTTTTGAGAAAATTTAGCACTTTTTGTTGGAGGAGCAGAAAGCTGGCGAGGCTTGAATTGTCGTTTAGCTGAGGGTTTGACTTGAGGTATTCTTCGAGTTCAGTTTTGTTGACTTCAATTTTTTGATCTTTGGCAATTTGGTTGATACTTAGGTTTATCTGCCACTCCTGATTGATCTGGGAAGTGAGAAATTGCTGATATTTGTCCATGGTGAGGTTTTTGGCTTGGAGATATTGGCTGACGGTCATGCCGGCTTGATTGGTTTGGTCGACCAGTCGGGAGAGACGGTGCTGTATTTCGTTTTCAATAAGGAGTGGAGGTAGGTTGACGTGGCTAAGCTTGACAATTAGTCCAAAAATACCGTTGATTTGTTGTTCACCATTATCAGTCTTGGTGGTTTTATTGGTTTTGTTTAATTTGCTTATCTCTTTTTGGTAGTCTTTGTCGATTTCGACTTCGGGAAGTTCGCAGGAAGAGATTTCGACCACCCAGTCCTGCTGAAAACTCGGCTCGGTGACGAATTTGACTTTTGGCGGAATGATGGGGTTTAGATTATATTGAGTCGCCTTTTGACCGTAAAGATTGGAGAGAAGCTTTGAGGCGACTTCCTCGATCAACTGGTCGGCAGAGATGCTTTCTTGGATAATGTCTATCGGGACATTGCCCTTGCGAAAACCGTCTTTGGAGAAGTTTTTTTGGATTTCGGTAAGGATTTGCCGACGGGTTTGGTCGACATCACCCTGGGGGATAGTAAGGGTTAAGGTAAAACTTTTATCTTTTTGTTTGGATAATTCCATTAAGTTGTTGGCCATAGGTAGGGTTATGATATCATGTATTTGAAAAAAGTTTCAGCCCATGAGTCAGAAAACAGTAATTTTTGCCAGTCGGTTGGTGTTTGTGGGGGTGTTCATGGTATCGACGTTGGCTTTCTTGATCTGGGAGGCCGGGTCGTTGTTAAGACTCAAAAAGGGGGAGGAGGTAGGCGAGAGGAGGATGGGAGAAAAGATGAGTTTGGCGGCGGGCGAAGTTTTAGGGACAAGCGAGGAGGTTTTCGAGGTGGCAATCGAGGAGGGAGATGCTAGAATAGAAAAGATTAGAAGGTACCTGGAAAAATACAAGTCTCCCCTATTGCCTCACTATCGATTAATATTCGATTTGTCGCAGGCTTATGGGTTTGAATACTATTGGATTGTGGCGATTGGTCAGCAGGAGTCAAATTTGTGTAAGAAAATTCCGACTAATTCATATAACTGTTGGGGATATGGGATACATTCCAAAGGAACGTTGCGGTTTGAAAATTATGAGTTAGCTTTAAGAAGTTTTGCGGAGTATTTAAAGAGAGAATATTTTGACAAGGGTTTGAATACTCCGGAGTTGATGATGACTAAATACTGTCCAAATTCTAACGGTTCATGGGCAAATGGGGTTAGGCAGTTTATTGATGAGTTGGAGAAGGGTGATTTTTGATGCGTAAATGAGTTGTATATTGACTTGTATATAATATTTTGATATATTACGTCTTAGATCCCGGGGTGGCTCCTCTAAAAGCATGCTCTGGGATTTTTTTTGGGCTGATATGGGTGTGGAGGCTATTGAAGAATGTGACGGTTGGAGTAAAATAACCCCCATGGGAGCAATCAATACCGCACAGCTGAAAAAAGGAATTTATATCATTTTTCACGATGAACCGCACCTGGTGACGGAGGTTACCTTTGTGTCACCCGGAAAGGGTAGCGCTTTTTATCGGACAAAACTCAAAAACCTGTTCACTGGTAGGGTGGTTGAGTTTACATACAAGTCAGGAGAAAAAGTTGAGGAGGTTTTGGTGGAAACTCACGAAGCTTCTTATTCATATTTTGATGGTTCGGCGTATGTTTTTATCGAGCCAAGAACGTTTGAACAATATGCGGTGCCAGCGGAAGTAATCGGTGAAGATAAGGTTTTTTTGAAAGAAGGAGTTTTATACAGGATTAAATTCTATGACAATAAGCCGGTGGGAGTGACTCTACCAAAAAGTATTGCTTGCGTGGTGGTTGAGGCAGAAAATTCGGTTAAGGGCGATACGGCCACTTCGGCGACAAAGCTGGCGGTGGTAGATACGGGGGCAAAGGTGCAGGTGCCACTTTTTATTAAGGCGGGAGAAGAAATTACCATCAGTACGGAAACCGGGGAGTACCTGTCAAGAAGGAATAATTAGGGTTTGATTTCGGGGTCGTATTGGGGAGGGGGAAACTCAAGGGAAGAATTTTTTATGTCGTTTTCGATTTGGTCAAAGAAGTTTTGGTATTGGCCAAGCGAGGTGGGGTTGGAGATGGTGACAAACGGAGTGGGTGGGGAGGCAGGGATGGTCGGTTGGGGTAATCGGGAAGCGGTTGGGTGTGAGCGGGTGAGGAATATGGGCAAAATGAAGCTAACGATAAGTAAAAGACCGACGATTAGTCCTAGTTTTTTGAGTAGTTTGACTTTGGGATCGGCATTGGGAAGAGGTTGAGATTTGGGGATGATAAGCGATGGCTGTTGACCCCTGGGGATGAGGGGATTTTGTTCTTGGGTGGGTTGGGATTGAAAGTCTTGGTCAGCCATTTTAGTTGATAAATTTGATGATAATTGATTTTAAGGTTTTGGTGATGTCGATCAAATAGCCGTCGACTTTAATCAGTTGTTGTGAAGCTTCTGGATAAAAGTTACTAAACTGGTCACCAACTTGGATTTGGTTGGTAGCTGTAATCGCTTGGTTGAAAGCCTGACGGATCAGGTCGGTTTGGATATTGATGGGGTTGAACCAATGAAGCTGGTCGCTGGGAATTTGAGGCGATTTTTTTAGATTTTGGCTAAAATCGGTGAGTTGGTTAAGGATAGCGGTTTTTTGGTTGATTCTGTCGATAATTATGGCAGTATAGACAGCCTTTTGGAGTTCGTTGTGGCGGCTTTTAAAAACTTGAGAAAAATTAGCGGCATCTTCGGCATTGTTGATGGTTTCGATGATGGGGTTCTGGTCGTCGAGCCACTTTTCCCAGGAATTTAGGGTAATCTTGTTTTTTTCTGTCTCATCTGGGTTGGCGGATTGGTACATGTCTAGTTTTACGCGTAACGCCAGAAGATAAGATTTGAGAAGGTTGTTTCGGGATTGGATGGCATTTTTGGCAGCAGCAAGAGCCTCTTTTTGGGTGGTGACGGTGTTGTATTTGAGGTTGATTTGCTTTTTTTCGGTATATAACCGGTAGGCGTCTTGATAAAGTTTGACTTGATACTGGTAATCGGATTGGTATTGGGTAAAAAGTGAGTCAGAAGGAGGCGAGGGGGTGGAGGCGACGGGGTTAGTCGGTTCCTGGGCGGCAACAAGTTGCGGCGATAATAAAACACAAAGGATAAGAGCTAAAATCCCCATAAATAGAGTGTAGCAGATTTGCTATTGGGTGAAGGTAAAAGAGGAGAGGATAAGATCTGCGGTTGGTTTGTTGTCATGAGACAATGATTCAACAGAAATGGAATAGAAAAAATTACCTTTGGCAAAACGGTAGTCGGTAACTTCATATAGTCCACTATTATCATATTTTTTTGCTTCGATGCCCCCAATTTCCATAGATTCCAACTCTCTACCCGAGTAACCTTCCTGTTTGTTTACGGAATCGATGGTTTGGTTTAATTGGTGGTCGGTAACCATGATATTGATGCCGGTGCTGAAGTAAGTTGGAATTTTGTCTATTTTTGCGATAGAAATGTTTCTTGAACACAAGCCCTCGCAGTTACCGGCAACAACGCCAATATGGTTTTTCGGTAGTTTAAAACTGAAATGGCCGAAATCACTACGAAAAGTTTGCAAATCCTGATCGTTGTTGGTTGTTGTCGGGGTGGTGGCTTGGGTAGAGCCGTTCTGTTCTTTGTTTTTACCAGAAGGAGTGGAAATTTGGTTATTGGACCGATCGAGTTGCCTAAGGGTGATGATATTTTGATAGACGGAGAGGGAGGTTAAAAGGGTGAGGAAGGCAATAACAAAAAAATANNGTGCCGCAGAGAGGACTCGAACCTCCACGCCGTGAGGCACACGGTCCTAAGCCGTGCTTGTCTACCAATTCCAACACTGCGGCGGAAAAGGGTGGAATAAGTGAGCCGCGTGGGACTCGAACCCACGACCAATCGCTTAAGAGGCGATTGCTCTACCGACTGAGCTAG
>DCTR01000028.1 GCA_002329385.1 Candidatus Shapirobacteria bacterium UBA1435 | reverse complement strand
TAGCGGCCTAGGACTCCTGGCTTTCATCCAGGCAATCGTGGGTTCGAATCCCGTCGGGGTCACAAGAATGTGGTTGAGTATGGTATCAAATCGATGGTGGCTGGAGTGATAGGCTTAAGCTTTGTATTTGGATCTAACCAAACTTTTGGCGATAGAATAAGTAATGATGAGGATTGGTGTGTTGGCGGGAGCGATAGCTTTGGGGGTATGTTCTTATGGTTTGACAAATCCGGCATTGGTTTGGTTGTTGGCTGAATCTAAGCCTTGGGTGATCGGATTGATGGGATGGATTGAATATGTCAATAGCCATAGGCTGGTGGCGGGAGCAGTAATGGTATTTTTTTGTCTGTCAATGCTGGGGGTGCAGATAAAACTGCTGTTTCTGGAAACAACCGAAGCTAATAGTTGGTTTTGGTTGGCGGTGGTAATTGGGGTG
The DNA here is from genome assembly GCA_002329385.1 of Candidatus Shapirobacteria bacterium UBA1435. Taxonomy (GTDB): domain Bacteria; phylum Patescibacteriota; class Microgenomatia; order UBA12405; family UBA12405; genus UBA1435. The sequence continues at coordinate 10,334 of DCTR01000028.1, read as the reverse complement.
ATTTGTGCGTTTAGCTATCCGTTTTTGTCTAAAGATATCTTTACTTATCTGTTCAGTTCAAAACAGTTGGGACAATATGGCCAAAATCCTTATTTGATTGCGCCAGCACAATGGGCAGGCAAGGACTTGTGGATTGACCTTTTGGGGAACGTTGACAACGTATATGTCTATGGGCCGGTATATTTGGTTTACGCCTTAATTCCCCTTCTGGTTTTTGGTTATCAGAGGTTGGTAGCGGCGTTTTTTGGCTTAAAGTTAATGAACCTGGCGGTGTTTGTCTTGGGAGGGTTGTGGTTGATGAGGTGGGAAAAGCAAAAAGAGAGAGTGGCGGCGTATTGGTTTTTCAACCCGTTTTTATTGATGGAGCTGGTGGTAAACGGGCACAACGACCTGTTAATGGTGGTGCTGGCATTGGCGGCGATAATGGTGGCGGGAAGAGATAAGATGTGGCGGTGGCCGGTTTGGGTGATGTCGGTGGCGACAAAATTTGTGAGCCTGGCGATGGTGCCGATTTGGTTGGTGGACGAAGAAAAGACGTTGGGGGTAGGCAGGTGGCTTTTGGTTTTATTGTGGGTAGGTTTGGCAATAAAACAGGGGAATTTGTGGTATTTTACTTGGCTTTATATGCTAATTCCTATAGTGGAGATTAAAAGCAGGCTAACCTGGGCGGGGTTGATGGTATGGCAGGTGGGGTTGATGGGGTTCGGCTACCTGCCGTTTTTACTTAGTGGCAGCTGGATAGTCGTGCCATGGATGGACAGAATTAAAGTTTTTTATTTCCTGTTGCCGCTGGTGTTTTTGTTTTTTGATTTTGGATGGGATAAAAGAATTAGGCCAAGGGTGATAAAGGCGAGGGATATCAGTTGAGCGATTTTTATATTGCCGATTTGCCAGGTGTCTTGTCGCATAAATTCAAGAAAGAACCTGACGGCGCCGTAACCGAGAAGATAGAGGGCGGTGGGACTGGTTTTGGCTTTGCGGATGACAAAATAGAGAAACAGACAACCAATTGATTCAAAAAGCCATACTGGCAGGCCATTGGGGCTATAGACTTCATGGTTGAGAAAGTTGCCGAAACGGCCAATGCTTTGGCCAAGAGGAAGGATGGGGGCAAGCGTATCCAGAAGGGGCAAAAGAGACAGGCGGTTGATTTTGGCAAAAAGGCAAATAAACAAGATGGCGGCAATAATGCCGCCGTATATGCCCAGACCGCCGGCCGGGGTGTTAATAATTTGGGCGGGATGTTGGGAGTAATACTCCCAATAGTCGAAAACGTGGTATAACCTGGCGCCAATAACGGAGGAGATGATGATACCGATGGCAAACCAATTCTCTTTCGACTTGGGGACGAGTCGGTTGTGTTTTTGAAAATAACTAAGGCCAATGGCGAAAGAAATACCGATAAGAAGACCATAACCAGACATATGTGTTTATAGCATGTTGAAAAGCCGGTATGATATTTTAGATGGTATGGATGGCAACGGACTAAAAGTGGCGACCCTGAACTGTTTTGACTTCCCGTTTTTGTTAAGAAGGGGAAGAAGAATGGATATGTTGGCAAAAGAGTTGGCGAGGGTGCGGGCGGATGTGATTTGTTTGCAGGAGGTGGTTTCGCCAAAGACGGTTGCCAGATTTATTGGGATACTGGAAGAATACGGATACAAAACATACTTTAATAAGAGATATCCTTTTAACCAAGGTGGTTTGCTGACAGCCTGGCGGGGGGTGGTGAGTAGGACGGAGTTTGTCCGTTACCGGCGTCAGGGCGAGTTACGCTCGTTGCAGGTTTTTGACAGGTTTCTGGGGAAGGGTTATCAAAAAGTTGAAGTAGAAACCGGTGGCAGAAAGATAGTTTTTTTTAATACCCATTTGACCTGTGTATATGGAAATCGGCCAAGACAGGAGAAAAAGGTTTTAAGAAGCCAGGTTAGACAACTGGTCGGAGAGATAAGACGTAGCGGTCGGGAGTGTGTGGTTGGAGGGGATTTAAACATTGGCTGCGGAAGCCGGTTGTATTGGAGGTTGATAAGAGGGGCTGATTTGGTTGACCCTTTTTTTGGGGAAAAAGTAAAAACGATATCGTCGGATAATACAAACCGCTTTGGCGTCGGGGCGTATAAAAATATGCGTCGGCCGGATTATATTTTGGCCTCAAGGTGTTTTGAGATCAGGAAAAAGGAGCTAATTTTAGACCAATTGTATCCGATCAAGAAGGGGTGGATAAACCTGTCCGATCATTACGGGCTACTGGCCGAAATTAATTGGAAATAGGGTGAGCCCTGCGAGACTCGAACTCGCGACCAATTGCTTAAAAGGCAACTGCTCTACCGACTGAGCTAAGGGCTCTTTATTTAGACGGCTCTGGCTCTTGGCTGCCGCAAATAATATAGTTTGGCGCGGTGGATTTTGGATTTAGGGGAACGAAGTTTTTTAATGCTATCGATCCATGGAGAATTGATGGGAAAGATTCTTTCCACCTTGACCCCATCGGAGGCGTCTTTGTGGACCAAAAGAGTTTTGTTTTCGCCGCGACCCTTGATGGCTAAAACCATGCCATCGAAGGCCTGGAGACGTTCTTTGTCTTTCTCTTTAATTTTATAGTTGACCTTGACGGTGTCGCCGACTTTAATTTCGGTGTTTTGATGGGTTATTTTGATAGACATAATGATTTTCCTTTCTAAAAGGATATTCTATCTTACAAACTAAAGATTGGCAATTATCAGCTTGTTGGATTAGTCAGACCGAGAAGTTGGCTTATTTGTTCTTGGAGTGAAGGGGTGTAGTTGACGCCGTAGGAAAGAGGCAGGTTTTTGCCGTTGGGGAGGATGATCAGGCCCATGTGGCCGTTGGGGTTATTTTTAAGAAGACGATTGAGCGTCATGAGTTGAGATTGGGAGGCGGTGGGGGGGACCTGGATGATAAAGTCGTAACGGTTGGCGGTGGTGGGGGCTTGATCGCTAATAATGTCGGCAATAATAGATAAGTTATTGTCGCGGATGTTGGTTTTGCCCTGGACAAACACTGCCCGGCTGTCGGTAATTAAGCTTTTGTATTGTTCGAAAGTTTTGGGAAAAACTACGACTTCGATACGGCCGGTTTCGTCTTCAAGGGTAAAAAAGGCCATTTGGGAATTGTTCTTTTTGGTGACAATGTTTCTGGACTTAGCGATTACGCCAACCGTTTTGACGGACATGCTGGCTGATTTGGTAAGAATTTCCTCAATTTTTGGTAGGCCGAGCAGTTGAAAATGTTCAAGCATTTTGGTGATAGGGTTTTCGGTGATATAGATGCCCAAAAGTTCCTTTTCCAGGGCAAGTTTTTCTTTGGTAGTAAGCTCGTCGACGGAGGGGAAGCTGTCGGGAGGGGCGACAGGTTTGGAGTCTTTTTGGGTGGGATCATCAAACAACCCGAATTGACCATTGGTGTGTTTACCGCGAAGTTTGTCGGCGTCCTGGCGGGCACGATCGATAGAAATAAGCATGGCCGATCGCGGGCCAAAAATATCCATGGCGCCGACCTTGATCAGGCTTTCTACCACCTTTTTGTTGACTTTTTGATTGTCGACCCGAAGAAAGAAATCGTTGAAATTTTGGTAGGGACCGTTGGCCTTGCGTTCGTTGATTATATTCTCGATGGCGGCGTCGCCGACGTTTTTGATGGCGTCAAGCCCAAAGCGGATAGCAATATTATCCAGCGAATTATCGTTTGGTTCCATAATAAAGCCTTTTTCTGATTGGTTGATGTCGGGGGGCAAAACGAGAACGCCAAGATGGCGGCATTCTTCGACTCCGGCGGCAACTTTTTCCAAATCGTCGGCCTCGGCGGTGAGAAGAGCGCACATATACTCAACGGGATAATTGGCTTTCATGTAGGCGGTGCGGTAGGCCAACATGCCGTATGAGGCGGCATGGGCTTTGTTGAAACCATAGGAAGTAAATGGTTCGATGTAGCCAAATATTTCTTCGGCCTTTTGCTGGGTGTAGCCATTTTTAATGCAACCCTGAATAAATTTTTCTTTTTGAGCGGCCATTTCTTCGGGGATTTTTTTACCAATGGCCTTTCTAAACTTATCGACTTCAACCCAGCTGTAACCGGCCAGCTCGATGGCGGTGTAAAGACAGTCGTCCTGATAGACAAGCAGACCGTATGATTTGCTTAGCAGTTTTTCCATCTTTGGGTCGAAGTAGGTTATTTTTGACGAGTCATTTTTCCTGGCGATGTATTCGGGGATAATCGCCATCGGGCCCGGGCGGTAGAGGGCGACCATGGCCATCAAGTCTTCAACCCGGTTTGGTTGAAGCTCCTTGAGCCATTTGGTCATCCCCTCCCCTGAAAGCTGGAAGACACCCATAGTGTCGCCCTGGGAGAGCATCTTGAAGGTTTTTTGGTCGTCGAGAGGGATTTTTCTTAGATTGATCTCGATTTTTTTGGTTTTTTGGACGTTTAAAACCGATTGGCGGAGAAAAGAAAGGTTGCGGATACCGAGAATGTCAAATTTAATCAGGCCGACGTCTTCGCAGGCATGCATTTCGTATTGGGTAATGGTTTTGTCGCCGCCGGTTTCCAATTGGGTGGGAGAGAAATCGTTGATGGTTGTGGGAGAAATAACGATGGCGCAGGCGTGGACGCTGATGTGGCGGGCGCAGCCCTCAATCTGTTTGGCGGCGTCAAGGATCCGTTTGGCGTCGGGGTCGGATTGATAAAGACTTTGCAGTTCGGGGGTGGTGGAGAGGGCTTTGTCGATTGACATAGGAAATCCCTGGGAGCCGAGAGGGATTAGTTTGCTGATTTTGTCGCCGATGGCGTATTCGTAACCCAAGACCCTGGCGGTGTCGCGAACGGCTCCCCTGGCCATCATCCGGCCGAAAGTGCAGATTTGGGCTACCGATTCTTTACCGTATTGATCGATGATGTGATAAAGCATTTGTTGGCGCTGATCGTCGGCAACATCGAGGTCGATATCGGGAGGTGAGGGACGGTCTTTATTTAAAAACCTTTCGAATGGGAGCTGGTAGATAAGGGGGTCGACGGTAGTAATGCCCAAAACAAAGGAAACCAAAGAGCCACCGGCGGAACCGCGGGTGTTGGTGGGGGTGTTGTTGGTTTCGGTCCAATCGATAAAATCCTTCATGATTAAGAAGTACGGGGCGTAACCTTTGGAGCAGATAATTTCGAGCTCATAGTCAAGACGTTTTTGGATTTCGTCGGTAAGCTGATGATAGTGTTCTTTGGCGGCAGAATAGACGTTCTCTTTTAGGGTTTCTTCCGGAGATTTGTCTTTGGATAGATCGATTTTGGGAAAGTACCATTTGCCGATTTCAATTTCGAGTTCGCATTTGTCGGCAATTTTTTGGGTGTTGGCGATTGCTTCCGGGTAATCCTGGAATTGCTGGCTCATCTCTTCGGCAGTTTTGAGGTAGAAATCAGGAATATCGAGCATGGAAAGGCGCTTGGTGTCGTTGATGGTGGTTTGGGTGTTGACCATGAGCAGGACATCTTGGGCAAAAGCATCCTTTTTTTCGATATAATGGACGTCGTTGGTAGCAACCAGAGGAATACCAAGTTGGCGGCTGATTTCGATTAGCCCTTGGTTGGCTTTTTCCTGGCGGTCGAGATTGGGGTGGCGCTGGATTTCCAGATAGTAGTCCGGACCGAAGAGGTCGAGAAATTCCTGGGCGCGCTGGAGGGCCTTTTGGGGGAGGTCTTCAAGAATAAGTGAGGCAATCTCGCCTTCGACACACGCAGAGGCGCAGATTATGCCCTGGTGATATTGCTTGAGGGTTTCCCAGTCTACCCTGGGTTTGTAATAAAAACCTTCCAGATGGCCAATAGAGACAATTTTCATCAGGTTTTTGTAACCTTGGTTATCTTTGGCGATGAGGATGAGATGGTTGGTTTGACGGCTGGCGGCGGTTTTTTCAAAACGGCTGAAAGGGGTAGTATAGATTTCGCAACCAATAATCGGTTTGATATCGTTTTTTTGACAGCTTTTGTAGAATTCAACAGCCCCATACATATTGCCATGGTCGGTGATAGCAAGGGCAGGCATGCCGTATTCTTTGGCCAGCGAGGTAAGTTTTTTGATTTTTGACAGACCGTCAAGAAGGGAATATTCGGTGTGGACGTGAAGATGGGTAAAAGACATCTGGTTTATTTTCGGTTTGACGGGGCAGTTTTGCAATTGAGTCAATTGGTATCAGGGGAAAAAAGGTGGAGAGCTTAGAGCATTTGTTGAAGGCGGGCTACCCTGTCGGCGATAGGAGGATGAGTGGAAAAAAGGCTGGTGAACTTATTGTCTTTGAAGGGGTTGGAAATATAGAGGGAGGCGGTGGCGGTGGAGGCGGAGGCGAGAATATCTGGGTCGGAAGCGATTTTTTTGAGGGCGTCAATCAAGCCTTGCGGTTGGCGGGTGAGCTTGACTGCGGAAGCGTCGGCCAGGTATTCACGCTGACGGGAAATGGCGAGCTGGATAAGTTTGGCAACTATAGGAGAAAATACGACCAGGAGTATACCAATTAAGGCAAGGAGGGCGGAGGCGGAGCTACTTCGGCCACGATCGGAGCGATTGGGGCGCGAGCGAAGAGCGATATTGGTGAGAATCGACAGGGAGCCGATAAGAAGGCTAACGATAGTCATTAGCCGGGTATCAAAATTGGAGATGTGGGAGAGCTCGTGGGAAATGACCGCTTCAAGTTCGGTGCGGTTGAGTTTTTCCAGAAGGCCGGTGGTAACACAGACACTGGCGTGTTGGGGGTCTTTGCCGGTGGCAAAGGCGTTGGCAGCGGGAGAATTGATGACGTAAATTTGGGGCATGGGGATACGACTAGCAAGGCTTAGGTTTTCGACGACGGTGTAGTAGTCAAAATATTGTTGGCGGGAGGCTTTTTGGGCTCCGTTAAGATTGAGGACTAGTTTGTCGCCATAAAAATAGCTGGTTAGGGAAGAAAGGATGGAGACCAGACCGGCAAAGAAAACAAGCGAGTAGTCAAGTCGAAGCGAGTCGACAATAAGATAGGCAGAAAAAACTATAAAGGTAATAAAGGCAGTGATGATGATGGCCGAGCGGCGCTTGTTGCTGGCCACCTGTTCGTAGACGTTTTGCATGGTTTATGTCAATCGAGTTTGACAGAGGGAGTTTTGGTTTCCGCTTCGGAGACCTGGAGAAATTCGCCGCTTTTTGGTGTAGCCAGGCCGGATTGAGGAGTAAATCCCATCATTGGGGCGATCCAGATTCCAGGAATAGTAGTGATTTTGGTATTGAAGTCGGCGGAGAGGTCGATTAGGGTGCGGCGGGAATACATGACCTTGTCGGCGGTGTCGCGCAGTTCATCCATAAGGTCGGAGATGATTTGGGAGGCTTTTATTTCCGGATTGCTCTCAAAAACAACCCTAATTGATTTGACCGCCTTGGAGAGAGCATCCTGGGCAAGATCAATGGTTTTGGGGTCATTGGAGGCGATGGCTTGGTCAACCAATTTTCGGGCAGAGGTCAGTTGTTCAAAAATAGACTTTTCATGTTTCAGGTAGCTTTTTGCAGATTCAACAAGATTGGGGATGAGGTCGGACTGCCTTTTGAGCTGGTTGCCGATTTCCTGGATGGAGGCGCTAATCTGGACTTGAATGGTCTTAAGACCGTTATAAAAAGAAACAAGATAAATAGCAACAACGACGGCAACGGCGAGAATGATCCACATGTTTATTTTGATTTAATTCCTAACAATTGATTATAGCATTTTTGGGCCTGGACGATTTCGTCTTTACCAAGTCTGTTTTCTGGGTCGATTGGGCATAACTTCAAAAAATTATAGAAAGACTTTTCGGTTTTAAAAGTGTGGCGGATTTTGGTTTTGAGGTCCATGATGCCGTATTCGGAGACACTATATCCCAAAGACAGGGCGTATTTTNNAGAATGATGTTGTGCATTTTTGAGCCGGTGAAGTGAACCAAAAGGGAACCCCAATATTTTTGAGGTTCGACCATTAGGTCGAGGTGAATGTCGTTTTTTATTCTAATGGAGGCCTTTTTGTGGCCGCGGTTAATGAGCTGAAGGCTGTGGGGGTAATGAACAAAGTGATCAATCACGGCTTCCGGTTGATTGCTGGCGACGGCGATATCAATATCGCCAATGGTGGCAGCGCGGCGGCGGAGACTGCCAAGGGGAACAATTTTGGTTTGGGGAAATTTGGCCTTAAGGTAGTTAATAATTTTTAGGGCGATTTTGTCGGCTTGGGCTAGGGTTAGCCGCTTTTTGCGGCCGAGAAAGGCGAGGGTGTTGTTGAGGATTTGTTCTTCCGACCTGTCCCCTAGCCTATCGAGATGGCGCAGACGGTGTTTTTGGGCGTAATCGACCAGTTGATTTAGCGATTGGGAAGGGTCTTGGGAAAAACGGAGGTTTTGGGTTAAGAGGTGGGCGGTTTTGGGGCCAATGCCGTTAATTTTGGCAAAAACAAAAACCGCCGGATGGAGACGGCGGAAAAGTGGCCGAAGAGACGGGTAAAGTTTGTTTCTGGAAAAAAGGTAAGCCAGCTTTTTGATGATTCCCTGGCCAATACCAGGTATTTGGTCAATTTTTTTTGGATCTTGTTGCCATAATTCGTAAACCGATTTGGGGTAGGTACTGACGGTTTCGGCGGCATTTTGATAGGCGGCAATCTGGAAGCGGGTTTTGTTGTTGATGATGTAGGCAATAGAGATGTTTTCCAGAAACTCGGAGATGGCGGCATTGGTAAAACGGTTTGGGCAAATGTCCATCAGATAATTATATATTTTTTATGAGCCTTGGGGGGAAGGCGGAAAAATAGGAGTTGTTTGTTAGTTGGGGTTTTGGTATAGTATCTTTTAATTTAGGGCTCTTGGTGCAGCGGTCCAGCACATCCGCCTGTCACGCGGAAGATCGTGGGTTCGAATCCCATAGAGCCCGCCGATGAAAAAAGTATTTGAGGTTGAATTGAGAGGTCCGTTGCAAAAGAGTAAGTATGATTGGTTGAAGCGTTTTTTCGACGGAAAAGGCCTAGCGGCACGGACTAAAAATAGAATTCTTATTGATTATTCAACTTGTATTGAGGGTGAAGATATTAGGAAGAGAAATCTGGACATTAGGGCGAGGATAACAAACAAAATACCTGAGATGATAATAAAGGTGGGAAAGTGGAAGGGTGGAGACGTAAGAAAGGAGATTTCCGTATTACTCCAGGAAGGGCAGTTTTCTAATCTGGTGCAGGCGTATGCGGCCCTTGGATACAAAAAAGGTATTTTGTGTGTAAGAAATAGCCTTATTTATGTTTATGACGATGTGGAGTTCGCTTTAGTCGAGGTACCGGGACATAGCTACTTTTTTGAGGCAGAGATTGCGGTTTCTTCTGAAGAAGAGACGGCGGCAGCGAAGGATAAAGTAGGCCGGGTGTGCAGGGAATTGGGCTTGACTCTGTTTTCTGACGAGGAATGGTTTAGCTATATCGAACTCTTAAACAGGGAGGCGAACAAACTTTTTGATATAGACAGAGATGGTGAGGAGTATTTCGCCAAAGAATTTGGCGTTTGAGGTAAGCGCAGTTCTTCTTGGGTGATGTAATTGGTGTGTCTTACTCCAATATTCCGTCAAGATTTACATCATAGAGGATCTCGTCTTGAATGAGCCGATAGGAGAGGATCTCTTCGGGACTGAACCAGAGTTTGATTTCGGCCTCGGCTTCTTCGGGTGAGCCGGAAGCGTGGATTAGATTTCTGACGGAGCGGCCGTCAATATCGGAAATTTCGTAAGAATCAATGGTAAGATCACCCCTAATAGTGCCGACATCTGAGGTCAGGGGTTCGGTGGAACCGGTGATTTTGCGGACGACGCCAACGGCGTGCATTCCCTGCCATATCATGGCGATGACCGGACCGGAGGAGATGTACTTGATCAGTTTCTTTAGAGTCATTCCGCTCATTTCAATCGGGTCGGTGGTGGGAGGAGTTTTGCCTTTGGCTTTGTAGGCGTCGATGGTTTTGGTACCGTTTTTTAGACGCCATTGAGGATCGACGTTGTAGTGTTTTTCGACGGTTTCGGGTTGGGGTACGACCATTTTGAGGGCAACAAGCTTTAGGCCGGTTCTTTCGTAGCGATGAATTATTTCGCCGACCAGGCTTCTTTGGAGGCCGTCTGGTTTAATAAGGACTAGGGTTTTTTCTTTTTTGGTTAAGTCGAGCGCCATGTATGTTTTTAATAATTATTGAGATATTTTGCCTTTATTTAAGAAATATATCAAGAAGAGGTTGAATGGCATATTCTGGTTGACTATAGGACTAAAATAAGGTAAATTGTTCTTAACTGACCCTCCCCGGTTAGGACTAAA
>DCTR01000036.1 GCA_002329385.1 Candidatus Shapirobacteria bacterium UBA1435 | reverse complement strand
AGAGCTTTAACTAAATCGGAGAGCTCCAAGACCGACAGTTCGGAAACCGCATCAATGATTTTTTGCAGTTTCTCGGATAATTTTTTTTCTTCAGCCATAAAGGTTTAATTAATAAATAATTAATTAATAAACTATTTTTGGGAGATGGCCTTGAGAGCCAAAACCAGACGGGTTTGATTGTAACGGAGGGAATAGACAAGCCTGATCAGGGGGTTGGCCAGACCACCGACGAATTGAGCAAGGAGGTTGGTTTTGGAAGGAAGAGACAAGAACTGTTTAAGCTGGTCGAGAGCAAGGAGTTGACGGTTGTAAACACCGTATTTGAATGAAGTTTTTTCTTTATCTTTATTGACTTTGTCGATTTCTTTGAGGGGGGCGATTTCGTCGGTTTGGCAGTAGGCGATGGCGGTGGGGCCGGTGAGTGGTTGGGGGAGAGATATGCCGATTTTTTCCAGGGCGCGAGAAATAAGGCTGTTTTTGACGACTTCGAGACGGCCACCGGTTTGTTTAACCTGATCGCGAAGACGGGCAATGTCGTCGGCGGAGAGCCCCTGGTATTGGATGAGGGCGGCTGATTTGGCTTGGGAGAGGTCTTGGGCGACTTCTTCGACCCTGGCTATCTTTTGGGCGTTGGGCATATTAGTGTTTGTCCGTTTTGGACTTAATTGATCTATAAAAACAAAAAACCTCGCCAAAGCGAGGGTAATAAAACAAACAAGTTGTTTTACCTCGGCAGGAATTATGCCTGGCGGCGACCGGCTGTCTTCGGCTAAGCGGAGTAATTATAGGGTAAATGAAGGTAAATGTAAATTGGGTAAAGTAAATTTGATTTGGGGGGTGGAGAATCGGGAGAAAGGGGGTATAAAATTTGCCAGCTTAGAAGTTAAACAGGCTAATGTCGGAAAATTTGAACAAAGAAAAAATGACGGCAGCGGGAGCGATTGCCAGAGACGATCTGGCGGTGGGAAAAGTGCTGGCGGGGGGGGAAATAGTGGTGAGAAAGAAATACGGGGAGATGGAGGAGGAGAAGATGGGTTTGATTTTAAGACAGTCGATCAAGTTGATGTCGGGAAGGGATTTACCGGCAGAAATTGAGGACGGGTTTTGGCGAAGCCGGGAGGGGGCGGCAATCAAGGCGGGGATGAGCCAATGGCTGGGAGCAAGGGCGCGTGGCGTTAATGGCCGTAGTTGATAAATAGTCTTTGGTAGTAGCTTTGGGGAGTGAGCGGGATAAAGCCTTGCGATGATAACTTGTCGGTGGAATATGAACCAAGGTCGTAGAAAACATAGCCGTTTTGGTTGACAATGATTTTGGATTCGGGGGGGCAGGGATTGCCGGTCGGCCCGGGAAGACAAGTGCCAAGGCGACGGCCAGAGGGAGAGATTAAATTTTGACGATAGTAGAGATAAAAGATGGGATTATTGATCATGTCGGGACCGTAGTGGGTGAACAGACTGACTGGTTGAAAGCCGGTAAATCGATCGAGTTGGTTTTTGATTTGGTAGACGAGTGGAGCCTGGGAAGACGAATGGAGGGCGATTTTTTGGTTGGCGACGGTAGAGAGAGTGAGAACGAGGAGGAGAAGGGCAGCAGACAATGGAGGAAGGAAACGGGAGAGAAGATAAACGGCATAACCGGTAAAAAAAATTAGAAACGGTTGAAAAACGATCAAATATTCGGGGGAGCGAACACCCCTGTAGTAACGGACGAGAATAACTTGGACGACAAAAGAGAAAAGCAGCAGCCACCAGAATTTTGGAAGCGACAGGTGGCGGTAAAAAGAGACGAGGGTGGTGGTGATGATGGCCAGGGCGCCAAGATAGCCGAAAGAGGAAGAACCGGCGACGGTTTGACCAAGGGTTTGCGGCCAAAAGACGGTGAGATCGGTTAGCCAGCGATAGGTGAGGGTAAACTTGTGGATACCCCGGGTATAGTATTCGAAAACGCTTTTGGACCAGAGGTGTTGGTGGGTGAAGTCGAAGACCAAAAGGGGAAGGAAGGCAAGAAGGAAGCCGCCAATAAGTCCGAACAGTTTGGCAAGGGGACGGGGAATAAAAAAGACGGTGTAGAGAAACACCAGAAGGAGAACAACACCAACCCCAAGGGCTTGAAAGTGGCAGTTGAGGGTAAAACCGAGGGAGAAAGAAAAGAAAAAGGCGTGGCGAGGGAGGGCAAGGCGTAGATAATGGGAGAGAAAAAGAAGGGAGAGGGAAAAAAGAAAGAAGACGATTACGGTGTTGAGCATGTCGGGGGCATGGGCGACTTGTTGGGGAGAGACGGCAACAAGGAGGGCGAGGATTAGCCCAAGATAATGATTACCGATGTTTTTGCCGATTTGGTAGAAGATAATTACCGACAGGCAGGAGAGCAGGGTGAAAGCAACCCACGGGCCGGAAGGGAAGGGAAAGAGGGCGGTGGCGATGACAACCAGCCAGTGATAAAGCGGTCCAAAATTGAAAGGCCCGGCGGAGGAGGGAGAGCCGATAAGCGGCAGTTGGCCGGTTTTTAGAGAATAGAGGGCGATGGCAACATCGCGGGCCTGATCCTGGTTGAGAATCCAGCGGTTTTGGTAGTTTGAAAATCGCCAGAAAACGGCGATTAAAAAGATAACGACTAGCGGCAGGTGGGAGTTTAGAAAGCGTTTGATGAACTATTTTAGCTTAGAATATGAGGAGAGGAAAAGATGAGCAAAAAAATTTTNNTTGATGATTTTGGGGGTGGCGATGGTGAGCGTGGGGACATGGATGGTGACGGCATCGGAATTCGGTTGGGTTGACCCAAGGGGAGCGGCAGGACAAAGGCAGGAGAAACCATTGGAGAAATACGATTTTGATAATTTGAGATCAAGGAGGCCGGAGGCTTCGGAAATGGTGTTTTTGGGTAAGATAAAGGAGGTTGAGGAAAGGAGGAAGGGAGGGGCGGCGGGAAAGTGGGAGACAAAAAAATTCAAGTTCAAAAGCCAGGGAAAATGGATAAGCGGGATGGTAAACATGCCAATGACGGCGGAAAGCAAAAAAAGGCCGGCGGTAATCATGATCAGGGGATATGCCGAGAAAGAGGGATATTACACAGGGTCGGGATCGTGGAGGGTGGCCGACAGGTTGGCCGAGGCGGGGATGATAACGGTTGGCCTTGATTTTTTAGGGTTTGGGGATTCGGACGAAGAGGCGATGGATATGTTGGAGGCGAGGTTTGAGAAGGTGCCAAACGTAATTGATCTGATTGAAACGGTCAAAAAAATGGAAACGGTGGACGACGAAAAGATCGGTATCTGGGCACATTCAAACGGGGGACAGATCGCATTGTCAGTTTTGGAGGTGACGGGCGGGCAATACCCGACAGTGCTATGGGCGCCGATGACCAATCCTTTTCCGCAGAGCGTTTTGGAGACGACGGCCGATGACCCGGATTCGGTGGTGAAGAAAACCGTTGATAAATTTTTGAGGGAATACGATGCCAGAAGATACGCCTTTGAAAACTATTATCAGTGGGTGGAGGCGCCGGTGCAAATACATCAGGGGACGGCTGACCAGTGGTGTCGGGAGGAGTGGCAAAGGGAGGTAGTTGACAGACTGGGGCAGTTAGGTAAAGAGGCGGAGTTGTATGTTTACGAAGGTGATGACCATAACCTGTCGGAAAATTGGGAGGAGGCGGTGGAAAAAAGTCTAGAGTTCTTTGAGGATGAGCTTTAACCCAGATAGTTGACCGGGGAAGGTAAGATGGCGGGCAAGATCGTTAAGATCGACCCATTTAATGGTTTTTATTTCGCTTGGGTTGGGTGTGATTTCGTCGGGGCGGCCCAAAAATTTGGTGACGAATTGGGTTCTTTGTTGGCCGCGGTAGGCTTCACCTTTATCGATTAGCCTTTTGACGATAATTTCGTCGGGCCAGTCGTATTGGTAGATGTAGCGACTTTTGCTGACAATTCTAAATTTGTTACAGCCGAGTTCTTCCTCTAGCTCTCTTAGGATTGCCATTTCTGGGGTTTCGCCATTCTCGACACCGCCACCAGGGATATCCCACTCGTTGTTGCAAAAGATGGTTTTTTGAATTAATAGTATCTGCCGTTGGTGATTGAGAACGATAGCAGAGGAGCTTTGGCGGTAGGTAAGTAAATCGCGACGGACGGGGTTGGTCATAGGGTGATTGTAACAAGGCAAGGGGCCGATTTGTATATGTAAATTGCTGTGTATATTATTATGTATTGACATGTGTATAATTGGTGATATATTTTGGGCAGTGAAGATCGCATATTTAGCTTCTAAGTTTCCGCCGATTGTGGGGGGAGGGGAGACACAAGTTTTTTTATTAGCTAGCAAGATGGCCAATTTGGGTCATAAGGTCACGGTTATAACCGATTCCGGGGTGAGGGGGGCGGGGTTGCGCTGTGGTGACAAATTTTCTATGGAATTTGTTGATGGTCTTGAGGGATTTTGTACGACCGGATATGATTTTAAGCGGTCGTGCGAAGCAATATTCAGGACACTATCGTCGGGGGGATACGACATTGTTCATGTTCATAACCTGTTGCCGATGTTGCTGGTGTCGGTTATACGGAGAGGGATTAGTTCAAAAGTCATTTTTACTTTTCACAATACTCCTGATCCACCCAATAGGATATTGGGCTATTTCCCCATTTTTGAGCTGGACAAACTGATAGCGGAGAATATAGTATGTCAGGGCGAATACGATCTATTAGTTGCTGGCAGCAGGTTTTATTATGATTGGGCATTGAAACTTGGTTCGAGTCCCACAAAAACAAGACACGTATATATGGGGGTTGATCGAGGCTTTTTTGATCAAAGATTGGTTAAAAAGAAGCGGATATATCGGAGAAAATATGGATTTGCGGAGAATGACTTTATTGTCACTTTCCCTTCAAGGATAATTAAAAGAAAGGGGATTTTTGACTTAATAGAAGCATTGCCGAGGCTTAGGGATAGTGTAGAAAATTTGAGGTTATTTTTACCGGCCATGTATTCTCCGTTTGACGCTGAGGTTGCCAAGGATGTTTTATTTATGTCCAAAAGGTTGGGGGTATTGGATCAAGTAGTCATACCCGCCTGGCATGTTGATTATCAGTTGATGCCAACAGTGTATGCGTTGTCTGATCTGGTGGTGATGCCTTCATATTATGAAGGGTTGGGATTGGCTATATTGGAGTCTCTGTCGATGGGTATACCTGTTGTGGCGACGGACGTAGTCGGAATAAACGAAGTGGTCGAGGATGGCGTTAATGGCTTATTGGTCGAGAAACAAAACCCATTACAATTAAGTGGGGCAATTATGAGGGTTTATAAAGACAGGGGGCTGTATGGGCGTTTATCAGAGATGGGGAGGAAGATAGTTGGTAATAAATTTGATATTGAGACCCAGGTTTATTGTCTTTTGGATATCTATAGAGATTTATTGAAGAGATGAGCTGTGAATTGGTCGGGTATATACCGGCAGGAGGTTTGGGGGAGAGGTTGAGGCCATTGACAAGTTCTTTTCCTAAGCCGTTGTTGTTGATGGGAGATAAAGCGAACAGAGTAATTGATTTTCCGGTGTCTAGTGTTAGGAAGGTGGCAAGCAGGATATTGGTGGCAACAGGTTATTGTCACGAGAGATTCAATATGCATTTTGACAGAAGTGATGATAGTTTAATCATACTTAGAGATAAAATGTTATTAAACGTGGGAGGGTCCCTGTTGCAGCATTACAGGCTGATTTCTGAACCTGGGTTGTTAGGAGATAATATCTTAATGATCCCTGGAGATCATGTCGTTGAGAGTGTAGATTTTGGAGAGATGCATGCGATACACGCGGAAAACAAAGCTGACATTACTATTGGCTTGGTTGAGAAGAGAGATTATGGAAATTATGTATGCCTAGATGGGTTAGGAAGAGTTGTGGAGATGGGGGAAAAGGGTGATTATAGTTATACGGGTATCTGTATAATCAGATCGGTTTTTTTACTCGATAGGTTGAATGACGCGATTAGAGCCGGATGGGATAACACAACCTTTGATTTTGGTAAAGGAGTGGTGGTGCCGGCGATAGGTAGGTTTCATGTAAGAGGTTATTGTTTTAAAGGAGATTATTATTGGGATGATGTCGGGACTATTGATAGGTATTACCTTAATAATATGCGGCTTTCGAGAGGGGATAATATTATTTCTGTTTCCGCAGAAGTAGCGGATAAATCGCAGATTACGCGATCTGTCGTTTTAGATGGAGCTCGGGTTGGACGGGTGGGTAAAATTCGGGAGGCAATTATTCCTCCAGGAGGTGTCGTAAATTGTGTTGCTGATTGTGTGTTCGTCCGTCGTAAGATTAATTAATAAATAAACACAAGGAGGATAAATGACAGACGTCAAAAAAGGAAAATGGATAAGGAAGTCTTCAATAGTACTTTTGGACCATCCGAGGCTAAAGGTGTTGGAGGATGAGGTTAGTTTGCCCGACGGCAAACAGATTAAGTATTTAAGATTTGGGAAAATGAGCGATTCGGTGACAGTTATTGCCCAGAATGAAGACGGAAGGATCTTGCTTTTATCGGAGTATTCTTATCCACCGGGGAGGTGGTTACTTGAGTTTCCGGGAGGGTCGATTAACGGTTTGGAAAAGCCCGTAGACGCTGCCAATCGAGAATTGATGGAAGAAGCAAATTTAAAGGCCAATAAGTTGCAACTACTAGGAAAATATTTCATAAACAATCGGCGGTCCGATGCGTTAATGTATGTCTTTTTGGCGACAATGGTAGAAGGTGCCTTTTTGGAAAAAGATGTGGAAGAGGATTTTAATATTTATTGGCATGGGATTGTCGAGATTGACGAAAAGATAATAAGTGGAGGTATTACCAACTGCCATGTTTTGGCACCGTGGTCGATGTTTAAGTTGGTGACCGGACGTAAATAGGGGTTTGGATTTGGGTCGAATTTTTGAGACAATTGAGCTATGAAGGTGTATTTTGAGGTCGACTGTAGAAATGGCGAAGATGGATGGCGATTGTTGGCAAAGATCAGTGCCATGTTGAACGAGATGGGTCATAAGTTAATAAATAACAGTTTGATTGGAGATAATCTGACGCGATCGGCAGAGGCAGGTGGTGACAGGTGGTTTGACGGTCTGAAGCATATTTTGGCAGAGATAAGGAAGGCGGACGTGTGTGTTTTTGAGGTGTCCATCGGTGACCTGTCTATTGGTTTTTGGGTATGGTCAGCTTTGAGTATGGGTAAAGCGGTAATTTTGTTGGGTAAAAGCGAAAAGGTGTTGGCACTGTTTGAAGGAATTGGTCCAAACTCGATGATAACGGTTGTCTATAAGGATGGTGACCTAAAGGAAAAGTTGGATTTAGCCCTAAAACAGGCTGGAACTTTGGTAAACACCAGGTTTAATCTGTTTATTCCAAGAGAGTTAATGGCCTATTTGGATTGGGTGGCGAAAAATTTAGGGGTAAACAGAAGCGAGTATATTAGAAAGTTGATTGAGAAAGAGGTGAGGAGAAGAAAATGAAGGTATATTTTACGGCATCGTTGACGGGTAAAAGCATTTATGGGGAAAACTACAGTAGGATTGTTGACGAGATGGCCAGATTGGGATGTAAAGTGGGCGAGGTGGTGATGACAAGCAATCTGGAAGAGGTGCAGAAACAGAGCAAAGAGAAACATGCGGCAGCTTATAAAAAAATTAGAAAGTATATCGAGGGAGCCGACTTGGTGGCGGCAGAGATGTCATATTCGAGTGTGGCAGTGGGATACGAAATAACGACGGCCTTGAACTTGGGAAAGCAAGTAGTGCTATTCCATGTGCCGGATCATTTTTCGCCACTTTTGGAAGGGATTAGGGATAAAAACTTAAGTATCTGGACATATCGGACTGACGATTTGGAGAAAGTGGTAGCCAGCGCCCTAAAAATGGCTAAGGAGAATATGGATGTGAGGTTTAATTTTTTTCTGCCGAAGGATTTGTCGGCTCACCTGGATTGGGCAGTGATGAATCTTGGGGTGAACAGGAGCGAATATGTGAGAAGATTGATTGAGGGCGATATGAAGAAAAACAGGAGATATCGCGCCAAAAATGTCTAGGTTGACGACTTACAGGTGGATTTTTTCTTTATAGGAAATAGAGAGGCGGACGTAGCCTTTGTTATCGAGATGAAGAAGTTGGCTGGAGATGTCGGGAGTGTTTTGGGTTTGTTTAAACAAAGAAAGTTCGTTGGGCTGGCGGTTGAGGGAAAATTTGTAGTTGCGGTAAGTGGCGAAATTATAGTCAGTGCCGCTTAGATCGCAGGAGATATAAACCCTACCGTTGGGATAGAGCACTATTCTTTGGCCGTTTTTGCTGTAGTATGACTTTGATTGGATGGGATAATATTTCTTTTTTCTGATCAAATCCTGGTATTCTTGCGGAGTGACATACATATAAGGAATTCTAAGAGATACGCCATGGACGTTGTTTGTTTTTTCCAGTTGTTTTCTGATGTCGATCCACTCTTCGGGCTCAATGGACAAGTCGGGGTATTTTTTGGCGTTGCCAATCATGGAGATTAGGTGATAATTTACCTCTTTGGCACCGATTTTTTGGAAGAATGCGGGTGAGTCGGCAACTTCGTATTTATTGACTCCATTGACGGTGAGGTTGGTGTGAACCCGAAAGCCGTGGTCGATAAGTCTTTTTACGTTGTCAATCGTTCGCTGAAAAGTGTTTGGGCCACGGACGTATTCGTGGGTTTTGGAGGTAATGCCGTCGAAGCTGACCGAGATGTGACTCAACTCATCGCCTTTCAATCTGTTCAGATCGAAGAAGCCGAGATCAAGGGCATTGGTGGTTAGTCTCTTTTCCTTAATATTGAGGGTTTTGGAGAGTAAAACGAGATCGGTAATGTGGGGATGGAGAAAAGGCTCGCCGCCCAAAAAAGTCAGCCGGTCGAGGCCTTGCTGGCCAAAATGGGTGAGCAGGGAGGCGGCTTCCTGGTCGGAAAAGCTAATGCCTTCATCCAGCCAGCGGTTGCCTAGATAGCAGATTTTGCAACGGAGGTTGCACCTTAGGGTGATAAAAAACATCAAGTCTTTAGTATCGATGCCGTTTTCTATCAGTGCCTGGTCGTCTATGGGTTTGACTGGCAAATTTGTCATAAAAATAGCATATTTTACTATATTATGTATTTTAGAAGAAGGGTATTATATAATTGGATTAAATGAAGGCCTATTTTTCGGCATCTGTCCATGGGAAGAAAAATTATTCGGAAAATTATTTAGCCATTGTCAAGACGCTTAAAGATGTGGGTTTTGATGTGTATGCGGATCACATACTGAAGACAAATGCGGAAGAAATTGACAAGCAAAGCATAGACGAGATCAAAAATGTTTATAAGGCCTTAATAGATAAGATTAAGAAGTCGGATTTGGTGGTGGCGGAAGTTTCAACGCCGAGCGTGTCGGTTGGTCATGAAATTACAGAAGCGATAAATTTGAATAAGCCGGTTATCCTTTTGTCGACTGCGGGCGGTAACAGGGCGATGTTGTTGGAGGGGAGAAAAGATGGGAAGGTACAGAGTATTAATTACACCATGGTCAATTTGGTTGCGAACTTAAGAAAAGCAATTGAGGAGGCGAAGGGTAATATGGATGTGAGATTCAATTTTTTTGTCAGTCCGAAGATTTTGGCTTATTTGGATTGGGTGGCGCAAAAGAGGATGATTCCAAGATCGGTGTTTTTGAGGGATTTGATAGAAAAAGAGATGAGAAAAGATAAAGACTACAGGAAGTTGGGGTAGACTAGATTAGCTTATGTTTCCTCTGGCTCATGTTTACGTCGGCAGCAGGGTGGTTGGTGGCAATGACCCATGGGTGGTGTTGGGGAGCGTGGTGGTGGATATTGCCGAAATCAGTTTTGGCCGGGTGGGCAGGAAGCTGGTGGAAGACCCGTTTGGGTTTGGAAGATGGGTGGAGAAACAGATGCCGGAATTACGACCGATGGCTTTGGGGGTGATGGCGCACAGTGAAGGCAGCAAGGGGCTTGATTATTACAGCGATGATTTGGAAAACGGTTTTGCCATAAAGGAAGGTAAAAGGCTGAAAGCGGAGATAGAGAGACGGTTGCCGGAAGTAAAGGAGAAGGCGATTTTTGGTCATAGCCTGTTTGAAGTAGGGGTTGACATAAGCTTGGCGGTGGATGATTGGGAGTTGGTTAGGGCCTACGGGAGGGGGGTTGTGGCGGCAGACAAGGATTTGGCGGCGAGGGCGATTGCCGATTTTGGGGAAGAGGATTTGGGGGAAGTAAAAAGGGAAATAGGTAAACTGTTGATGATTTTTGGACAGACCAACTATTGGCTGGCGAGGCTGATGGCAAGAAGCGGGGGGTGGAGAGTGGTGGGGAAAATGATGGGCTGGTGGAGTGTGGGGCGGGGAATAGAGATGATGGAGAGGCTGCGGGAGGAAACGAGGGGAAGATATAGAAACTATCTGGACGAGTCGGTGGTGAAAATAAGAAGAAACCTGAAAGGGTGGTTATAGGGTCTTGGGGTGGGGGGGCGGTTTGTGTGATAATCAGCTTATGAAAAGAGTGATGGTGGTCTATGGTGGGGTCAGCACCGAACATGAGGT
>DCTR01000021.1:2605-25115 GCA_002329385.1 Candidatus Shapirobacteria bacterium UBA1435 | reverse complement strand
CCGATGGGCGGGTTGAGGGCGGGTTGGGTGGGGTATAAAAACGGGAACAGGGCGGTGGAGCTTGCGGAGGCGAGAAAATATAGCGAAGCGGAGAAGGTGACAGTAGAGGCTCTGGAAAAAATAAGAAAGGCGAGTGAAATTATTGGAAGTTGGGGAGCCAACAGGTGGGTTTGGGGAAGAAGGTGGCAGGGGGTGTTGAGGGTGGAGGAGGAGGCGGCAATATTGGCAAGGAAGGGGATAAAACTGGCGAGGTTGATGGAAGAAATTGACGGAGTGATGTTTAAAGAGAAAGAAGTTGATTTAACGGCCAAACTGAAAGAGACGGAGGATAGTTTGAGGGAGGTAGAAAGGCAGATGAACATTTTGCAAGCGCGGATGAATGGTGATTGGAGCTGGTTACCGGCAAGGTTTAAACCGGCATGGCAGAAAGCGGGAAGACAACTAGAAGAATATGAAGGGATGGTGAGACTGGCGAGAGGAGGGGTGGAGATATTGCCGGAAATACTGGGAGCAGATGGTAAGAGAAGGGAGTATCTGGTATTGTTGCAAAATGAGATGGAGCTTAGGCCCGGTGGTGGATTTATCGGATCATATGGGATTTTGAGTTTTGAAAATGGGCAGCTGTTGAATTTTGAGGTTAGGGATGTCTATGAGGCAGACGGACAATTAAAGGGTCATGTANNCCGGTGGAGATTAAAACATTTCTGGGAGAAGCGGGCTGGTTTATGCGTGATGCCAATTGGGAGGCGAATTTTGTGAGAGCGAGCAAGGATATCGTTTGGTTTTTGGAAAAGTCAACAGGGAGGAAGGTTGACGGGGTGGTGGGAATAAACCTAGCGGTGGCAAGAAAAATATTGGAGGCGACAGGAGAAGTCTTCGTTCCTGATTTTAGGGAAAAAATCAATAAAGATAATTTGTTTGAACAGGCGGAGTTTTATGCGGAAACCAAATTTTTTCCAGGATCAAACCAAAAGGCGAGTTTTTTGGGAGGATTAGGGAAACAATTGTTCGAAGAAATCAAGGAACTTGACAGTAAGGGTAAGATGAAGCTGTATTTGGGTCTGGTTAGCCTATTGGAGAGTAATGATATACAAATCAGTGTAAATGCCAAAATGGCGGCGCTAAAGCTGGCGGAGATGGGGTGGGACGGGTCGATTTACCAAGGAAAGTGCGGAATGGAAAGATGCATGGCTGATTATCTATATATAGTCGAGGCTAATTTGGGAGTGAACAAGGCAAATTATTTTTTGTATAGAAACGTCGAGCAGTTGGTTGAGATTAGCCAAAACGCGGTGACGAGAGTATTGAAAATCAACTATGAAAATAGGGCAAAGAGCACAAATTGGCCGGGCGGAGACTATAAAAACTATTTGAGGCTGTATTTGCCGGCAGATATTAATTTGGCGGAGGTGAGCATAACCGATGCGGCGGATAAAACCAAGAAGGAAACGATTACGGGGGAAAAGTTAATGATGAAAGAGGTGGAGGGGAAAAGGGAGTTGGGGATGCTGGTGCTGGTGCCGGTGGCGACAAAAAGGACGGTGGAGGTGAGATATTCGACGGGAATAGACTTAACTGGTAAAGATAAATTTTCATATTTGCACTATATTCAAAGGCAGTCTGGGTTTGGAGATACGGGAATGGTAACGTTGGTGACTTACCCAAAAGGTTGGTCGCCGGTGCAGGTTGAACCGGCGGCGAGTATGGTGGGAGAAAAATTACTATTTAATATGAAATTAGAAAAAGATATTAGAATGGGGGTAGAGCTGGGAAAGTAGTGTAAAATAGGAAGAAAAATTTGGCAGGAATGAAGAATTTTATTAGAAAGATCGAAGATTTTAGGTGTGAGAAGTGCGGGGAGATGGTGAAGGGGGATGGTTATACCGACCACTGCCCGAACTGTTTGTGGGGTAAACACGTCGATTTGGATTTGCCAGGGGATAGGGCGAGCGATTGCGGAGGGCCGATGAAACCAATAGAGGCAATTTATGCTAAGGGGAGGTTTAGGATTCACTATCGGTGTATAAGATGCGGACATGAGTTTTGGGTGAGAGAAGGAAGGGAGGACGGGAGGAAAGCGCTATTGGATTTGGCTGGTGGTAATTCTGTGGTATAATCGGTGAGAGTTGTTTTTAGTTAAAAGTTAATTAAGTTAATAAAATATATGGCAAAAATTTTAGGGATAAGAATCGGAAAGAGTAAAGAAGGACAAGGGGTGGCGGCAGTAGTAAAAACTCCCGGAGAACAAAGATGGGACGAGATGATGAAGGAGAGGGGATTTAGCGGCAGGGCGGCAGATGTGAGAACCCCGGCATTTATGAGAAAAAGTGTGCAGGAGGCTTCCCAAACACCGGTAGAAGAGGGACCAGTAGAAGATTTAGACATACCAGCGTTTGTGAGAAGAGGCAGAAGGTCTGCGGGATAAAATCGGTTAAAATACGGAGAAAGCGAGGGGTGGGGGTGTGGTATAATTAGCCCTATGGGTAAAAGTGAAAATTTGTTTGAAAGGATAAGGAAATCTGTTGGGGGTAACACGAGAGAGAAGGAGACAAAGAAGGCGGAGGAGAAGCAACAGATTGGCGGGATTCCGAAAGAGATTATGGATAGGTTGCCGCCAGGGGTAAAAATAAAAAGAATCGAGATCGGACCGGGACAGATCATGAAATGGACGGTGTATTTAATCTTGTTTTTTTGGGTGATAACGGCGTTGAGGACTTTGTTTGTGCCGGAACAGATTGAGAAAGTGGCGTTATCGACGGCAGTAGAGGCGATAAAAGAAGGAAGGGCGGAAACGGTGTCGGTGATGGATAATGATATCCTGGTGAAGCTTAAGGAGGAAAACAGGATATTGGTGGCAGCGAAGGAAAGTAATTCGTCTTTGGTAGACATATTGCAAAAAGAAGGAGTAAACATCGGTAGCGCCGGGGTGCAGGTGGAAAACAGGGAAGGGCTAAAAATGTTAGGGGAAATCGCCAGTTTGTTGGTTTCGGTGGGTTTGCCGCTTTTGTTTATCTTCTGGTTTTTTTCGAAGCAATCAGCGGCAAGTGGTGGGGGGATATTCGGCTTTGGAAAGTCGACGGCAAAATTGTTTATTAAGGGCAAGCAAAATCTAACGTTTAAAGACGTGGCGGGGGTAGAAGAAGCCAAGAAGGATTTGGAAGAGGTGGTTGATTTTTTGAAAAATCCGGAGAAATACAGGAAAATGGGGGCAAGAACGCCGAAAGGGGTGCTGTTGGTGGGACCTAGTGGGGTGGGAAAGACGCTGTTGGCGAAGGCGGTGGCGGGAGAGGCAAACGTGCCTTTCTATTCAATGGCGGGAAGTGAGTTTATGGAAATGCTGGTGGGAGTCGGGGCAAGTAGGGTAAGGGATTTGTTTGCAACGGCAAAGAGGGCAGGTAAGGCAATAATATTTATTGACGAGATTGACGCAATCGGGAGATTGAGGGGTGGACTGGATGGCGGACACGGAGAGAGAGAACAGACATTAAATCAAATATTGGTGGAGATGGATGGTTTTGAGCCGAATACGACGGTGGTGGTGTTGGCGGCGACAAACAGGGGGGATTTGCTTGATCCGGCATTATTGAGACCGGGCAGGTTTGACAGGCGGGTGATACTGGAGATGCCTGATTTGGAGGCGAGAAGGGAGATAATTAAAATACATGCCAAGGGTAAGCCGTTTGAAGAGGGGGTTGATTGGGGGAGGGTGGCAAGAAGAACAGTCAGCTTTTCGGGAGCGGATTTGGAAAACATGCTGAACGAGGCGGCAATTAAGGCGGCGAGAGAAAATAAGACAAAAATAAGCGAGGACGATATTGAAGAGGCGGCGCTGAAGGTAAAACTAGGGGCGGAAAAGAGGAGAACCCAGACTGAGGAAGATAAAAAAATGACAGCTTATCATGAGGCAGGGCATGCGATTGTAAATTATGTGGAAGAACTTGATCCGGTGCATAGGGTGTCGATTGTGGGAAGAGGGATGGCGCTTGGCTATACCCTAATACCGCCAAAAAAAGACAGAGTGCATGAGACAAAAACGAGACTGATTAAACAAATGGCAATGGCAATGGGGGGGAGGGCGGCGGAGGTAATGGTGTTTAAGGATATGACGACGGGGGCGGCATCGGATATCGCCCACGCTAGCCAAATTGCAAGATCAATGGTGACGGAGTGGGGAATGTCGGATTTGGGACCGTTGGGTATGAGTCCAGAGATCGGTGCCAATGAATGGGGAAGAACGTTTTGGGAACCAACCAAAGTCTCGGACGGAATGATGCAGAAGGTGGACGAAGAAATAAAAAGGTTGGTGGATGGGGCGTTGGCCAGGGCGGAGACGGTTTTAAAGAAGAATAAAGCTAAATTAGACAGAGTGGCGAAGATTTTGGTGGAAAAAGAGAGTTTGGGAGAAGACGAGTTTGAGAAATTGATGAAGGAATAAGTCGAGAAAAGTCTTAATAATAGACGAGGCCAAAAAGTGGATTGGATTTATCGGTTTTCTTCGAGGTGGATGATGCGCTGGAGGATGGCCAGGGAGGCGAGATAGGTTGGTTCGACGCCGTTTAAGGTAAGATTGCCAACGCCGAGACTGCGGGTTTGGGAATAGGGAGTGTCGGAGGTGTAGTTAATAATGCCGATGTCAAAAGGGGCGTTGTTGAGATCGATAATGGTGTTTTTTGGGGCCGGCTGGTCGTAGGCGGCCTGGGTGACAGCGCCAAGATAGGGGCCGGATTCCATTTCAATAACCGTTAGGTTGTTTTCGGAATACTTCTGAATTAAGGCTTCGTTTTGAAGAAAAGTGCCAAGGACAGAGACTGCCTTTTGGTTGGTAAGGATGGAACCCTGACGATTAGTGAAAGGAAAAAAGGTGTTGAAGCAGTTTTTGAAGAGATAGGAGTTTTGGGTGTGTTCATCAAAAACCAGACGGGGGATTTGAATATCGCCGATTTCGCCATTGAGGACAGCGGCTTTGCCCAAAATATATAGACCATTAATTTCCCCGCAAGTTTCAAGAACTTTATTGAAGATATGGAAAGCGGTAAAGCCGAGAGGGTAGTCGATGTTGATAACCAGGGCGGAAGAGGCGGCGAGGCGGGAAGGTCTGGTAATTTTTAGGCGAGGGTCGAGATCGGTTTTGGCAAGTTGACTGACGGGAAAAATCTGGACGGTGGAATCAAGATAGTGGGTGCTGGGAACGGTGAAAAAAGACTGTTTTTGAAGAAAAGAGTGAAATTTCTGTTGGTGTTGAGGGTTTTGGAGGTAGTATTTGGAGGCAAAATAGAGAAAATCATTGGAATGAAGGCGCAATTCAGAGGATTGAACCCTTTGCCAGACGGAGTAAAGATGGGGGTGGTTTTGGCGGAGAAATTTGAGAAGGCTGGTTTGGATTTTTAAGGGGTAGGAGGAGTAGAGATTGGCAAGGGAGTGGGTGTTTGAAGAGACAAAATAAATGGGAAGATGGGTGATGTCGTATTGACGAGGCAGGGAGGCGGCAACATGGTTCCACCAGAATTGGGTGGTTTTAGCATAGTCGACCCATGAGCCGGCGAGAAGCTGAAGACGGAGATCGTGGGAATGAAGATATAGGCGGCGGAGGCGGAGGGATGGGGCCGGGCCGAGAGTAGTGAGAAAATGACCCCATTGGACGGGGTCAAGGTCAAGGTCGGCAATTATCTGGCCGGAGGTGACAGCTTTTTTGTATGATTTAAGCGAGCGGTATTTGGAGGCAACCAGGCGGTGAAACTTGTTCCATTCGACCTGGTAGGCGATAAGGAGATTGACCAGATCGTCAATGTCGGAGACAGAAGTGACAAACATGGCTAAGAAGCGATGACGGGGGTGGTAGTGGGTGGTGCGACGGCGGGCAAGGGCGAAGACTTGGGGCCAGGAGGCAATATCAGGGAAACCGGCGTTTGCAAAGACTTCAGGAGTCTGGCCGATAATTATTTTTTTGGTTTTGTCGATTTTTTGAGGAAGGCGAGGAATGGCGTAGTTTAGGGCAGAAAAATCAACAATGTTTGGGTCGGAGCCATGGGGGTGAAGGACGGGGTTTAGGCGGAGGTGGTAGTTGGTGAGGGAATGAACGGTGACCTCTAGGGTTGATTTGAGGGCGGAGCGATAGGTGCGGACATGAAGATCGATGGCCTCGATAGTGGACATGTAAAGACATTATTAAGTTTTGGCGGAGTTTTTGCAAGAAAGAGGGATGGGGTAAGAGGGGTCGAAAGGTGAGGATTTAGGCAGAGTAGTGGTATAATTCACTTATATGCCAGGAGCAGAAGCCAGACCGATACACGCGGCGCCATTGGTTGACCAAAAGGCGGTAATCGCAGCGAGGGTGGAAGCGGGAGCACCGGTGGAGGCGGATATACAACCAAGGGCGTTGCACATTGCAGGGGAAACAAGGAAACTTTTGGTGGGAACCGACGTGGAAAAGGCGGAGGCGGGGAGAAGGCTTAACGCCTATGTGCAGAGAGTTGGCCAGGAAAACGGATTACAAATCAGAAATATCGCCCAATTGAGAGAAGCGGCGAGAAGAGGCGGATCAAACCAACAATTACAACAGGAATATTGGAATTTTATTGACGGAGTTACTTTGGGGACAGTGGTGGCGCAGGAACAGGAGGGGGCGAGGGTGATGGAGAAGGTGAGAACAGTAAAAGAGGCGGAAGGAGCAGAGATGTCGACAAGCGAGGTTAATTTAAGATTAAGGGGAATTGAAAGAAGTTTTGGGGTAGAGGCAATGGTGGGGGCAGGAAGGATTATGGCCGATGCGGTGGTGACGGACAGGGCTGTGAGGGGTATTTTTGAGCAATTTAAAGCAAAACTAGCGGCGTATAACGCCAAGGGCAAGAATGCGGCACCGGTATATAGAGATGCGGTTTCCCAGCTAGAGGGCGCAGTGACTGGCGGGAGGGTAAATCAACCGAGAGAAGCTTACATGTTGCAGGTATATTTGAGTTCGATGATGGCGGATATGGAGGTAACAATGGGTGATCAGGCAGGTGTGTTGGGTGGTCGAGGTTTAGGTGCTTCAGTGTCAGAATTATCGTCTATTGATCCAGTCAGAGAACATGTCAAACTGGTGCCGGATGGCAGGAAGGATGAGTTTTTAGATGAACAAGGAAGGGTGGTTAGGGTTTCGGTTTGGTGATATAATTTGGTATGTCGCCTGAGGCAGTTGACAGGGGGGGAACCCCTATTCTTACAAGAGGTTTTTATGGGGGGTCGTTTTCTGAGTCTAGGATAGGAATCCCCCCGTCGGAATTATTAAATGTTGGCGACGCAAGAGATAGACAAAAAGTTTTCTATAGCGGTGTGGCTCAGTTGGCTGATTTAAGCACGGCCTATACAAATTATTGGAGGCCCGGAGGAGCGATGAGTTCTCTCCAATCGGAGTTTTCGGTGGCGGTGGAGAATGCAAGGAGTAGGGCGGGTGTGGTAATTCCTGAGGAGGTCAAGAGTGCTTATGAGGAAAGGGTTGTTGCTTATGTGTCGTGTATGGGTTTGGCAAGCGGAATAATGCACTGTGACGGTACGGCCGGTTTTTTGGCGGAGAGTATTATTCCACAAGAATACGAAATAGATAAAGGCTGGGATTCACATAAGGCTGAAATGATGATGAGTGATCCGGCGATCAACTTTCCTTTGAGCTGGATTAGGGACTATGCTGATTCAGGGACTTTGCCGGCGTATTGGTTGAGAGAGAAACAGAAGGATATGACGGCGATTCCCGAATTTGTAACTAAGATGGCTGGAGCTATGGCGGCTAGTCCTGAGTGGGATGCTTATTGCCAGCATTATCAGATTCCCAGAGGGATAGAGAAGGAATTAGTGAAGATCGCTTTAGGTTTTTATATTGCAGAGGACCTTCCAGTATTGCAAGGAAGGTTGGCGAGGGGTGAGGTTGAGTTTACGGATCCCAGAATTGACCAAGGTAGGGACGTAGTGCCCGAGTCTTCGAATTGTGGTTTTTTGCCGTTTGATAATGTGTATTATGGGACATATCAAAACCCGGTTGGAATTTTGAAGTTTAAAGGAGTGTTTCCTGACGATCCCGAAATTGTGAGAGGAGTAGAAGATTTTTTTACATATGCTGGGAATGTTTTTGGCGGTGGACAACAGAGAATGATGGACAAGAGACCATCGCAAATTAGTGTGAAGGATATGAAGAGGTATGCCAAGGTGTGGGATATGATTGTGGGAGGTTCTCAAGGAACTAGCATGGCTGATTTTTCAAAGTTTGGAGAGGCAATCGCTGCGTTATGTAATTTATATAATATGCCTGGTGAAAAAGAGATGAGGGCTGATGTGATTGGGTGGATGGTTGGTGAGGCAGTATACATAAAAGCTAAGGCTTTGATGGCAGGTGTTCCGGATGGTGAAGTAGTGGGCCAATTGATGAGAGTGTTGTCGTTGGGTGATTTTGACACTCCGCAGGAACTTGATAGAGTCCAACAAGGTGTTTTGGGAAGTCAAGGGGTAGGTTTTTTTGGCGCTTTACAGGTGGCTCGACAATTTGGGTTAAGGATTGGAACCCCTCATTATAATGAGGCAGTTGCTATGTTGAAGACAGGAATAAAGGATCCGAGGTGGGCAAAGGTTGGTCAAGATGGAATGGTGGTGGCAGCTGCGTTTAATCGGTTTTTAGGGGGAGCGTCGGGAAGGAAAAGGAAATAGGGGGTTTGTTTTACGGAGGAGTCGGAGAGGGTTAGTCTAGTCTTGGGGCTGGGGGTATTTTTTGGCAGGTGTTTTTAGGAATTGGGCGATAGTAGTGATTTTCAGGGACATTAGTTGAAGTTATCTCGTTGGAGCTGGTAAGGATTTTGTTTTTTGTGGTTGTATTTTTTTTGGTGTCCATGTTAAGTTTACTGGTTAAATACTATGTTATGTTGGGTTAAGGTCCTCCAGAACTGGAAGTTGGCGCCCGTGGTATTGCGGGTGGAGGACTCCCACCTCTCTGACCTGATCTTCGGGAGGCATTACGAGGTTGGTTATAGCCTTGTTGACTGGCTGGTGGGGGAGCGTTGACCAGATAAACAGGCATTGCTTGTGGAGCTTGGGGAGACTTTGGTTTAATTCTTCTTACATCATCAAAGAAACCGGCGTAGGTGTGGACTGATTGGGCAAAGTTTCTTGGGGTGTTCATAATTCCACTAAAGTTATCCGAGGCGGCTTGGCTCCATGGAGACGGTTTGATCATGAAAATAAACTGGGGAATCATTTCGGGGAGTTTGGAGACCAGCATGGCGGCGGTAAAGCCGATGCCAACGGCGACGAAGTTGCCGGCAGTGAGGGTGCCTATTAATACACCCTGAAGTCCACTAGTAATTATTGAAGGTGCCCAGATGCCATCACCGGCGACACCCCAAGGGGAGACAGTGACTTTGTCAATAATAACATTAACGAGAACCAAAAAGAGCACAGAAATGGGGAAAACAGACAGGTTGGCAATAAGATCCCAGACCCAGGTGTGAAAATTGACCTTTGATTGGGGGAAGGAGCCGAGGGCGATTTCGAACGGGGAGGTGACGACCTTAAAAATAACACTGACGTAGCATTTTAGGGCGCCAAAATAAAATTTGAACATCCAGAATAAGAGTAAAATGACGGAGATTAAAACAAGAAGAGCTGGACCGAGCAACATAATTGGTGCCATAACCTGGGCGCCTGGGATTAATAGAAAGATTGTAAATAGCAACATTGGAAAAAGAGAGAGAAAATGAATAGGGATAGCGCGGAAAGTTAGGTCGGAAATGAGACCCATGCCTCGGGTGGAAAGGCCCTGAAAATTAGTGTTGGTGAGAACATCAGGAAAGAGGTTTTGATTTAAGGGCGTGCCCTGGCTTTGGAAGAGAACGGCAAGAGCGATGCTTTGGATAAATTGACTTAGGTCGATGAGTAAGCCGGCGATGGCGTAGGAGAAAGTGACCAGGACGAGAGCGCTGATAATTTGGGGAATGGCGTTTTGGATGGTGACAGAGGCTTGGGGACTGACTTTAACTCGGAGCATAATCATAATACCGATGACGACAAAGACGAGGGAGGCGGCAACATAAATGATGTTGCGAAACGCTCGCCAAATGGAGAGAATTGGCGCCAGACCGCGAAAGCCGGCGCCTTGGGCATAGGCGGGTTTGCCAAGGAGGTTATTTTTCAATTGAGCGATGTATTCGATGCCGGAAGCAGGGGATTGATAAAGGCTGGCGATCATCTGGTTGGTCATGCCAAACATGCCGCCAGGGCGGTAAGCGCCAGTTTTGATTTTTTGGCGGAAATTATCGAGTTCGCCGTTTTTCAGGTCTTCAATGACGTCTTGAGGGATGGGGCCGATGAGGCCGACTTGAGTGTTGAGAGTGTCGATCAGGGCGTTGTCGCCTTTCCAACTTTCGAGATTACGGTCTTCCTCTAGGGCCTGTTGATGATTTTCAATAATCTCGTAACCGTTAGTGGTTTGGGCGACGATGGCGGGTGGTGAAAGAATGGTGAAAAAGAGAAATAAGAAGGAAAAGGGGAAGAAAGAGGGAAAACTTACAATTCTTCTGAGCATGGTAAATAATTTTAGCACAGAAAAGACGGAGGGGGTTATAAACCCTGGAGTCTTCTGGGGGTTAATTCGTAATAGATGGCGTCGTGAAGTTGTTCGTTGCGGTTGCCCAGGTGGACAGGGCTTTGGTTTTGGTCGACACTGGAGGCGGGAACTTCCTGCATTTTTTTGGACTTGTCGCTTCGCAGGAGACTGGAGTAAAAAGTGTCGTCGGTTTGGACGCCTTCGACAACTTCTTTGGGGAAGGCGGTCTTGGCGGTTTTTTCGCCACTGACTTCACCGGATTCGGTGATGAGCTTGAAGACGCCAATGAGAACATCACCCAGAGTCAGGCGGCTGGGTTTGTCGATGGCAGGAGCTTTGGGAACATAGGCACATGGGTCGCCTTCGATAGGTTTGAAATTAGAGCGAAGAAAATTTTGGGCGGGATTATTGGCGTAGACTGCCAGCTGGGGAACGGCCTGTTTGGCAGTTTTGGTTTCGGTGCCAGAGGCGGTTTCGTTTTCGACTTTAACCAGAGTGTCAATAGATCCGGAATTGGCGATTTCCAAAAGCTGGTAAATTTTGGTGTAGCATTGGGAGTCGAGGGGGGTAACGGCACTATAGAGACTGGAAAGGATGGGGTCGGACGATTTGTTTAGACGATAGGCAATTTCGCTCATCCAAACAGGGCGGCAATCGGGAGTGATATCGCAGCCAATACTGACACATTGAGTGCCACAACCCCAGGCAACCTGTTCGTCGAGGTTTTTGCTTGGTTGACCCTGGCGGTTTTTGACCGCCTCCTGAAGACGTTCGTCTTTAATCTTTTCCTGGTCCTGAAAGGACATGGCTTTGGAATAATAGCCAACGTAATTATCGTCGAAGCTGTGGATGGTTTTTTTG
Organism: Candidatus Shapirobacteria bacterium UBA1435; assembly: GCA_002329385.1. Lineage (GTDB taxonomy): Bacteria > Patescibacteriota > Microgenomatia > UBA12405 > UBA12405 > UBA1435. Next base: position 13,690 of record DCTR01000021.1, on the reverse strand, counting down.
AGTTCGAGATTATCCATTTCGAGTTTGGCGAGAGGAACCTTGGCGGAGTGGTCGGTGCCGGAACGGGTGCCGTTGTTGGTTTTTTGGCGGTCGAAATCGAGACGAGCGCGAAGGTAGTCGATAAAGCGGGGGCGGCGTTGGGTGCAGGAGCCGTCAGGGGCGGTGGTTTGACAGTCGAGGTTGACCGCTTCTTTGAAGGTGAGAGTGTTGACACATTCGACGACTTCGCCGCTGGCGGCCTGTTGTTCGATATTGTTGGAAACATTGTCGTGGTGGAGATCCTGAAGATTGTTGGCAGGTTTGTCGGGTGGGGAAAGTCGGTAATTATCGGCAATATAGATGGGGGGAGCGTCGGCGTGAAGGATGTCGCACTTGGGGGTGTTGGGGTTGGTGCAGAGGGTGGAGTCGGCGCCGGGAAGCATAAGGCCAGCAAGAAAACCGGGAGCTTTAAAACCAACAAAGCCCCAATGACGCATATAGTAGAAAGTGTCACCGGAGCCGGGGCCGCTTAAGACTTTAAGCTCGATGAGGTCTTCGGAGTTGGTGATGCCAACGCCGTTAATACGAGTGCAAAATTTAAACTCGCCCGGGGCATAAAGTTTGACAAACTGGGTGCTTTGGCGTTGGGAGCAGCCAGTGGTGGGGTAGCCGTGGACATTGGTGGGAGAACAAACAGTGCGATTTCCTTGGTCGGCGGAAGGGGCGCTGATAGGAACGACGTCAAAGGCTTCCGATTGGGCGATTTGCCCCGGGTCCATTTGGGAAGGGATCCAGGTGATGCCGTCGTTGGTGACGGAGGAACCGGGAGGATAGGAAGCGCCGGTGCAACGGGCAAGAGTGTAGGCACCGCGGTCGCCATTGGAGCAACGGACATCCTGCCAAGAGGGGGTGGCCCAACTGGTGTCTTCGCGGCGGTAAATATGAGAGCTGTTGTAAAAGAACTGTTCGTAGTTTTGATTTTTATACATCCGTTTGGGGGAAGCAGGCCCGGGGGAACCGTCGGAGGTATAGCGGATGGCTTCGCCGGTGCTTAGGTAGTGGAGGGGTGGATTGTCGGGGACGACAAACGGCTGAAGGTCGAGGGCAAGGACGGAGGGGACAGTAAAAGAGAGAGCAAGTAAAAGGAGGGAGGTGAGCAGTTTAGAGATGGGGGACATGATTTAGGGACCGGGAATAACGAAGTTGGTGATGTTGGGGATGCCGGTGAAGTTGGCGATAAAGCGGAGGATAAACCAGGAAACAAGAACGCCAACAAGGCCAAAGAAGGCGGAGGTAATGGTTGAGCTGGCCGACTCGGCTTTTTTGGGATCGCCGGAAGAAAAAAGGTAACTAAAGCCGCCACGGATAAACATGAAAAGAAAGACAAGCCCGGCAGCGTAGGTGACAAATTGGAGGACGTTGGCGACCAGGCACTCAAGACCCTGAATGGTGGCAATATCATCATAAGTGCCCTGGGAGGTGGTGACGGAGGCAACGCAGTGGCCACCCCATGGTTGAGGGTTTTGGGCGTAAAGAGGGAGAGGAAGAAGGAGAGAAAAAGAGGCAAGAAGGGATAGGAGAATGAAAGACTTGAGCATAGTTTGATTATAGCAGGAGAGAGGGGGGTTGGAGGTTGGGGTCGATAAACAAAAACACCCTCCTTTGGGGAGGGTGTTTAAAGGTCGAGTTAAAAAGAATCAGTAGACGGTGGGAGGAGTGAAACCGCCGATGATGTCGACACCGAAGATGGCTTGGATAAGCCTAGTAATAGCAAAAGCGGCAAAAACGATAGCCAGACCGATCAGGCCGTTGGTGATTTGAGCACGAGCGGCACCAACTTTTTTCTCGTCACCTTCGGAGGTAACCCACTTAAGACCGCCCATAACCAGGATAAAGAAGAAAACCAAAGCGACGGCAATGAGAAGGAGAGTGATCAGGCCAGAGATAAGGCTGGGGAAAGTAATGTTTAGAAGGGTGTCAAAACCGGCTCCCGACTTGGGGATTGGTTTAATTTGTTGAGCCATAACCGGAGCGACGGCGAGAAATTTTTTGATTTTGTTCATTTTTTTACGATTTTTAGATTAATTGTTAACTTAATTAAAATATTTTAGCAGTAATTTGGTAAAAATCAAAGGGTTGGCCAGGTGAGGGTGAGGGTTTCGAGGCCGGGGATTTGGAAGACGGCGCCGATGAGTTTGAGGAAGGCAAAGACCGAGAAGGCGATGGCGACGCCGACAACGGAATGAAGGATGTCGTCGCTGGCCTGTTCGACCTTCTTGGCGTCACCCTCGGAGGTGATGTAGCGGAAAGCCCCCATAATAAAATGGTAGACAAAAAAGATAACAATAAAGATCAGAAGGAGGGTAATAATCAACTGAATAAAGCTATTGGTGCGGACATAGGGATCGGTGGCGGCGCAGGTTGGGTCGAGGGCTTTGTTGCAGACGACGGCATAGGCTGGTTTGAGGAGATTGATCATAGTTTTATAAACCCATATTGTTAAAAACAGTTTCAAAATTGAGAATGTCGCCTAGGCCAACAATACGGCCGATGAGGGAAGCAAGGGTGACGGCGGCGACAACAATAACGATGCCGACGAGACCGTCGGTGATCCTCTTGCGGGCGGCTTCGACCTTTTTTTCATCACCTTCGCTGGTGAGAAAATTAAAACCGGCAAGAATAATTTGGATGGTAAAGTAGACGATGGCGACTATAGTGAGAACACCGATGCCTTGACTAATAAGGTTTTCGGCCTGCTGGGTGGGGGTGCCGGGTCGAGGAGGGGTGATGGGGTCGATAGTGTAGGCGAGAAGCTGGTTAAGGGCCATAGAGCTGGAAGTTGATAATTTGTAAACCGGTAAACCGTTCGATCAGGCCAACAATAATAAAAGAGGAAGCGATGATGACGATGCCGACAACACTTTGCCAGATTTTTGTCCAGGCTTGGGAGATTTTTTTGGGATCGCCTTCACCATTTAGGTAAATAAAGCCGGCCTGAATAAGCTGGATGATAACAAAGAGGCCGCCAATGACGGCGGCGGCTTTGAAGAGGTTGCTGATAAAAAGAAATAACCCCTGGCCTTCGGGTTGGTCAAAGTAGCGGTTGCCGGGGAGAGGATTACCGATATTGCCAAAAAGAGGGGCGGCAAGAGTAGAGACGGGGAGAAGGAGGGAGGAGAGGTAGAGGAGAAAGCCGGTTAATAATTTGGGCATACTTAATGATTATTATAATGCAGAGTTAAGGATGGGAACGCCAGTAATTTTTTGGACTATTTGGATAATAAAATAGGCGCAAAAAACAACCGCAAAGCCGATGATGGCGTCGGTTAGGGCGGTTTTGGCCAAATCGGCTTTTTTGGGATCGCCTTCGCCGGCGCTGATGATATACATGACGCCGCCAAAAACGGTCAGGGCCAAGAGGAGGACTCCGGCAAGGGTCAGGGAGTTACGAAGGATGAGGGAAATAAGGTGGCCGAGGCTGGGAAAAGTTTGGGAAACGGTGCCTTTCGGGCCCCAGCTGATAAAATCGCCGATTTCGAAAGCAAGAACCTTAGACATTTATGGGAGAATTATACACTAAAGACAGAAATAAATGGAGAAAGGAAAGAAGAAGGGGAAGGTGGAGTTTTTGGGGTATTGATCGAAGAAAGATGATGTTATAATACCGCGAGAAACAGAGAGAGCTTTTTAAGACTTATTTTTTAAAAAACCCCTAAAAAATGGCAATAATCATATTTTTACTCTTTTGGTTGACGGAGGGAGGATCGGCTTGGGCAAGAGCGACGACAGCGGCAGAGTTGCAGCCGACAGTGACGGTGGCGAGCCCGTCGGCAACGGTTGCGGAAGAAAGAAAAGAAGAAAACAACCTGATTGAACCAAACGCAGAGACGGTCTATAGACTAGAGTCAGTTCTGGAGGAAAAGAAGACGGAGCGGTGGATAGGGATTAACAGCGTAGGGTTGGTAGTGCGGAAGGCAGTGGAGAGGGGGGTGGCGGCGAATACAATAGTTCTACTGCTATTGTTGCCATTGGTGGCGACGTTGGTATCGGTGTTGCATTACGTTTTCGGATTGTCGGGTTATGGAATTTTTATGCCATCGATGATCGCAATCGTGTTTTTGACAACTGGAGTGTTGGGAGGGTTGGGATTATTTGCAATAATTTTGGGAATATCGCTTTTGTGCAATTTGGGGTTGAGGAGGTTCAGACTTCATTTTTGGCCGGCAAGATCAATTAATTTGATGTTTATTGCCATGGGGACTTTCGGGCTAATGGCCGGTTCGTCGTATTTTAAGATAATCGATTTTACGAAGATATCGATTTTTCCGGTGTTGTTTATGATTATGCTGGTGGAAGAATTTGTGAGAACACAGCTGGTAAAGAGCAAGAAAGAAGCAAAAAATTTAACAATCGGAACATTGCTTTTGGCCATGGTGGGGGCGGTGTTGATGGAGGTAAGACAATTACAGGAGTGGGTGTTGCTTCACCCGGATCTGCTGATAGTTTTAGTGTTGGTGATTAATCTGGCGGTGGGTAGTTACCGGGGAATAAGGCTGGCAGAGATCAGAAGGTTTGGGAGAGCGATAAGAAGTAAAGACGGAGAGTTTAGGAAAAAAGTTAAAAAATAGACAATGTTTGATTTACGGCCATATAGGCAGTTTTTGACCAAGAACGAGAGAAATAAGGTGTATTTGAGGAAAAACAGCGCGGAAGGAAAACTGGTGGCAGACAGCAAGTATAAGACGAAAAGAATATTGGCGAAAGCCGGGGTAGGAGTGCCTAAGTTGATTGCCAGGTTCAAGGATGAGGAGGCGGTGGAGAGATTTGAGTGGGAGAAGCTGGAGGGCAATTTTGTGGTCAAACCGGTGTCGGGGTATGGGGGAGAGGGAATAGTGATTATCAGAAGAAAAGGGAGAAAGCCGGAAGAATGGCAGAAAATGAATGGGGAAGCGGTGAGGACGGAGGATTTAAAGCAGCACTGCAAAGAGATTTTGGCAGGGAAATATAGCTTGAGGGGGATGGCGGACAGCGTGATTTTGGAAGAAAGGATAAAGATACACCCGATGTTTTTGTCGCTGACCAGAGCCGGGACGCCAGACGTGAGGGTGGTGGTTTACAACAAGATACCGGTGATGGCGATGTTGAGAGTGCCGACGGAAGAAAGCGGCGGAAAGTCGAATTTGCAACAAGGGGCGATAGGACTGGGAATAGATTTAGCGACGGGGATAACTACTTTTGGAGTCGAAGGCAAAGAGTATTTGATGGAGAAGATATATGATTACGGGAAGAAGAAATTGAGGAAAGTAAACGGAATTAAGGTGCCGATGTGGAGGGAAATACTGGAAACGGCGGTTAATTGCCAAAAGGCGATTGCGGGACTTGGTTTTTTGGGGGTGGATGTGGTGTTGGACAAAGAGAAAGGGCCGATGGTGTTGGAGGTCAACGCCAGGCCAGGATTATCGATACAGATATGCAATAAGGCCGGCCTTAGGGCGAGGATGGAGAAGGTGGAAGACATAGAGGTGAGAAGCGTGAACCATGCAATCACTTTGGCCAAGTATTTATTCGGGGAGAGTTTTTTCGAGAAGGTGGAAGTGAAAGAAGGGGTGAAGACGGTCAGCCCGATAGAGGTAATTAGGGTGAGAATTCCGAAAGGATTTAAGCCCGACCTACAAAAGAGCGTGCCAATAAAGCAGGGAAAGCATAAAGTGGTGGAGGTGAGGGCGAAAGTGGATACCGGAGCATTCAGAAGTTCAATAGATAAGACTCTGGCGGAAAAACTGGGCTTATTGACTGAAGAGAGAGTTTTGTATTACCGGCACTACCGGTCAAGTTTGGGTAGGCATAACGACAGGCCGGTGATTGGGGTAACTTTTTGGCTTAAAGGCAGAAGGGTGACGACGGCAGTAAACGTGGCCGACAGACATAAGTTGCGGACTAAATTTTTGTTAGGGAGAAAGGATTTAAGCGGGTTTTTGGTATCATCGTTTAAGGCGCAATAATATGAAAAAAATAGCGGTGTTTTTTGGAGGAAAAATAAGTCGGCACTTAAAGCTAATCAGGCAAGCGGCGAGAAGCGAGGGGATCGGGTTGGATTTAATATCTTATAATCGGGTCTGTTTTAGTTCGGAGACCGGACTGGTGAGGATAAGAAACTTTGGAAAATACAGAAGCGAAAACGAGGGGCCAGAATGGCTGAATCTGGGGGAATATGGAGTGATATTTTTTCGGACGACGGGCAAACACTGGGAGGAGGTGGATCTTATTATTAATAGTATAAAAGGATTCAAAGAAAGGCCGGCGGTGGTTGACCCGATAGTGGAGATGGGCAAGCCAAGTCATGCCTGCAAGGCATGGCAGATGGTCAAACTTGACGAAGAAGGAGTGGGAATACCGAAAACGGTTTACGGCAGTCTGTGGTATTTGTTTGAAGCAATGAGGAAAGGGGAGGCGGGGTTGAGTTTTCCGGTAATACTGAAAGGCAGCGGCGGCGACAGGGGGACGAGGGTGTTTAGGGCAGAAAATATTGACGACCTGGAGAAGCTGGTGGCGGAGTTGAGGAGGACAGAGATTGAGGAAGGCAAAAGGTATATGTTGCAGGAGTTTATTGAAAACGACGGGGATTACAGGGTGTTGGTTTTGGGAGAAAAGGTTTTGGGAGTGATGAAAAGAAGCCGGCAGAGAACGGGAGAATTTAGGAATAATTTTTCGATGGGAGGGAAGGTGGAGGTGGCGGATCTGCCGGACGAGATCAAGGAAATGGCGGTAAGAGCTGCAAGAATTTGCGGGTTAATGGTGGCGGGAGTGGACGTGATGCCGAGAAATAAAGGAGGATTAAGCAAGGACCCAAGGGACTATGTGATTTTGGAAGTAAATAAAGGGCCGCAGTTTAGAGGATTTATGGAAGCGACGGGAATTGATGTGCCAAAGGAGATAGTCAAGTTTTTGAGTTCACTTAATAAATGAGCAGTAAACTTATTTATTCTTGTCAGTCTCAGACCGATAATCAGCAGGGTGATTTTATCCTTGGCTTACGCCTGGCTGTTATCTAAATTCTCGACGAATACCAACCGAAAACAATTCGTCTGCGAAGTTTCTTCGCCTGCCAAGAATGAACAAGTTTGCGGTTTGTTAATAATTTAGAAATTTATGAAAAATCGAATTATTACCTTTACAATGTCACTTAAGCAAAGCCAGTTTGAGGTGGAGAGAGTGAAGGCGGAAGCAGAAAAGATGGGGATAGGGGTGACGAGGGCGTTGTATAGAGAGCTTAGTTTTGACCTGGAAAACGGGAGGGCGCGAGTGCTGGTGGGAGGGAAAGAAGTAAACGAAGAAAACACTTTGGGGATGTGGTTTAGAGTGGCCGGGACAAAAAGCGGCAAGTATACAGAGGGGAGGAATCTGGCAATAAGATTGCTGCGAGATAGAGTTTTTTGTTGCAACCATGAGGGTTATTTGGGTTGGGCGAGAATGGGAAAAGTGTCGCAACATGGAGTTTTTATTGAGAAAGGGATACCGGTGGTGCCGACCAGACTGTTTTTTACCAAGGATCAGGTAAAAGATGGGCTGGAAAAGATGGAGGGGGATTTCGGATGGCCGATAATTGTGAAACACGAGAAGGGTTATCAGGGGAAAAGCGTGAGAAAATTTGAAGATAGGGAGGAGTTGACAAGGTTTGTTGAGCGAATTAAGGAAAAAAACCTGGGTCTTTTTATGTGGCAAAAATGTTTGCCGACAAGGTGGGATTTGAGAGTGATAGTGATGGGAGGCAGGGCAATCGGGGCGATGAAGAGGATGGCAACAGGAGGGGAATTTAGGAGCAATTATAGCCTGGGGGGAAAGGTGCAACAGTGGGAACTGACGGAGGGGGAGAAGGCGATTGCCGAGCGGGTTGCCCAGGTATGCGGATTGGACTATTGCGGGGTGGATATAATGAAGAACGAGCAAGGCGATAATTTTGTGCTTGAGGTTAACAGACAGTGCCAGTTTAAGGGGTTTGAAGAAGCGACGGGGATTAATGTGGCAAAAATGGTGGCAGAAATGCTGATAAATGGTAGAAGGTAGGGCGGAAGTTTTGTGATATACTCAAACTACTTTGGGGCAATTAGCTCAGTTGGTTAGAGCACCGTCCTGATAAGACGGGGGTCAGTAGTTCGAGTCTACTATTGCCCACAGTGAATGGGATTTATCGGGGTAACGCAAATTAGGCGGAAAAGATTATCGAGGTAAGGGGATTATGTGATATGGAGGACCGAGATAAAACACAGATGGGTGATGGAAGAAGATAGTTTGGTAATAACGGTAAGGTGGCTGTCGAAAGATAAGTAATATGGTTAATTGGCGCTTGCCAGCTTAGGATGATCGGGTGGTAAAATTAGTGACATGAAGAAAATTAGCTGGTTAAAAGTGGCAGGGTTTGTGGTGGCGGTGTGGTTGATTGTGTTTGGGGGAGTTGACAACATGGTGAGGACAATCAGGTTTGGGCTGGAGAAGTTAAACCAATAATTGATGGGCTTAAAAAGAAAAGCGTTTTGGGTGGGGGCGGCGACATTGATGGGTTTGGGGGTTTGGTGGATGGCGGCGAGCAAGGATGGGGAAATATTAAACCCATTGGACGGGTGGAGGAGGGAGGAGGCGAAAAAATGGGGTGATAGAAAAGTGATTGGATTTTTGCCGCCATGGTTTTTGGGGAAAATAAGGGATTATTGTGATGAGGTGAGCCATCTGGTGTTTTTGGGGGTTGAGGTGGATGGAGAAGGCAATTTAGTGTGGGAAACGAACGGAAAAAAAATCGGCAGTGAGGAATACCAGAAGGTTAAAGAGAGAATAAAGAAATGCGGGGGAAAAAATATTGCCGGATTTAAGTTGTTTGAGGATGACAAATTAGACGAATTATTTGGAGGTGAGGGAAATTTGGCGAACCTGAAAAAGCAGATAGCGGCAGTGGTGGAGGAGGGGAGGTTTGACGGGGTAAATATTGACTTTGAGTATCAGAGTGACCCGACAAAGATAGTCAATCAGGGTTTTATTGATTGGCTGGCGGGATTGAAGAGAGATGGATTGGGTGAGGTGGAGGTGGATGTGTTTGTGAATACGATCAACAAATCAAGCAAGGAAAATTTGGATAAGCTATTGGCGGCGGTAGACAGCGTGGTGGTGATGGCTTATGATTTCCATCGTCCGGGAGTGGACTTTGCGGGAGCGGTAGCGCCGATTGGGGCGGAAAAAGGAAAAAGGAGTATCGGCGAGATGGTGGGGAGAATAAACGAACTGGGGCTGGATAAGAGGAAGATAGTTTTGGCTTTTCCGTTATATGGATATGAATGGAAAACGGTTGGGGAAGAGTTGGGGGCGAAGATAGTGAGGGGCTGGTATCAGACGGCAAGCTACAGGCGGGTTGGGGAGATAATTGAAGGGAAAGCGGGAGAATACGTAGATTTGAAACTAAATTGGGACGATTTAAGTATGAGTCCCTGGCTTAGCTATCAAGAAGACGGACAGGTTTATCAGATTTATTATGAGGATGTAAAGAGCATTGGAGCAAAGATGGATTTGGCGAAAACGGCCGAGGTGGGAGGGGTGGGTTTTTGGGCATTGGGCTATGAGGGGAAAGGGGGGGAAGTGTGGAAGGTGGTGGAAGAGAGGTGGGGGGGTTTTGCTAATTGACGGATGATGGCAGATAAAGTAAAATAGTGACACTTGCGATGCTAAAGGCAAAGATATCGATAAAGATAAACCGGAGAGGAGGAATGCCGTTTGAGGAGTAAGTGACGAAAGTAGGGGGGGAAGAGATAGCCGAAAGCAGCAAGCTTTCGGTTTTTTGTTTTTTGGAAGCCGAAAGAGCACTTTATTATTGAGGGAGTAAACCCGAAAAATCAGCGGGCCTGTGGCTTAGTTGGTTATAGCGCTTCATTTGCAATGAAGAGGTCGGGAGTTCGAATCTCCCCAGGTCCACGCAGGCGGTAACAGTTAGGAACAAGAGACCATGAAGGTGGCCTCTTGAACTGATTGTTAAGGGGAAACCCTTTTGGTACTTTAACAATTTGGTGAATTGAAATGATTTTGTAGTATTCCGATGAAAATCGGAAAAATTTGACAACTCAATTGAGTTGCCAACTCCGACGCGAGTCGGAGGTCAATTTTATTGGAAGATTTGAATAAAGCAAATGGTGGATGCCTTGGCCGTTAAAGCCGAAGAAGGACGCAGAAGATGGCGAAACTCGTCGGGAAGCTGTCAACAAGCGATGATCCGGCGGTGTCCGAATGCGGAAACGCCTCCGATGTAACAATCGGGGAACCGCTGTTTCATATTGAGTTTAAAATTTAATTAAGAGCCTTCAGTACCATTTTTAAGGATCTGATGAATCTGTTGCCAGGTTTGAGGCTACTTAAAAGGTATTTTGGATTTTGATTTTGAATTCAGTGTGAAGCAGCGGTGGGGAACTCGGGGAACTGAAACATCTNNGAGATTCCGTGAGTAGTGGTGAGCGAAAACGGATGAGCCTAAACTTTTGCCGCAAGGCAAGAGGGTTGCAGGGTTTGACATAAGGCATTGAAAAGTTAGAAAAAGACCGTGGAATAGGTTGCCAAAGAGGGTGAAAGCCCCGTATTTGAAAACCTAGTAAATGCCGGTTAAATACCTAAGTACCAGGGTCCACGTGAAATGTCCTGGGAATCTGGGGCGACCAAGCTCCAAGGCTAAATACTTTAACGGACCGATAGTGAACTAGTACCGTGAGGGAAAGGTGAAAAACACCCCATGTAGGGGAGTGAAATAGATCTGAAACCATTTGCTAACAAACAGACAAAGCCCCGTTACAATTCTGAAGAGTAATATGGAATTTTTGAGTCGCAAGGCGAAGTCGCCTACGGCTTATGCTAGTAAGATTCCGCAAAAATTCGTCGGAATTGTAACGGGGTGATGTCGTGCCTATTGAAGAATGAGCCTGCGAGTTTTTTCAGCTACCAAGTTTAATCCGCCAGATGGCGGAGAAGGCGAAGCGAAAGCGAGTGCAAACAGCGCGATTAGGTAGTTGGAGATGACCCGAAACCACTTGAGCTAACCATGAGCAGGGCGAACTCCGACGAAAGTCGGAGGGAGGCCCG
>DCTR01000021.1:269-2582 GCA_002329385.1 Candidatus Shapirobacteria bacterium UBA1435 | reverse complement strand
CGAAATATATATAGGTATAGCGTCTGGTGGTGGATGGTGGGGGTAGAGCTACTGGATGAGCGTTTTGACCGCAAGGTCAGGCGCTTAACCAAACTCCGAATACCACCATTTCTAGCCAGGCAGTCAGTCCGACCGGGATAAGCTGGCCGGGCAAGAGGGGAAGATCCCAGACTCTCAATTAAGGCCTCTAAATCTAGACTAAGTGGGAAAGGTAGTGATTTACCTTAGACAGGCAGGAGGTTGGCTCAGAAGCAGCCATCCTTTAAAGAAAGCGTAATAGCTCACTGTTCGATTTGGGTAAGTCGCGCCTAAAATGTAACGAGGCTAAAGTCTAGTGCCGAAATTGGAGAATTGTTAAATTCGCAAGGATTTGGCAATTAGTAGGAGAGCGTTGTGATGGCGGTGAAGGTCAAGCGTAAGCGAGGCTGGAGCAATCACAAGTGAGAATGCAGGCATGAGTAACGAAATGTCGGTGAGAATCCGACACGCCGAAATATCCAAGGTTTCCGCAGCTACGTTGTTCGTCTGCGGGTTAGGCGACCCTAACACGAGGCCAGTGTAGTGCTGGCGTAGTGGATGGACAACCGGTTAATACTCCGGTTCTAACTTGGATTCGTTTTAATTTGGGGCATGACGCTGTGGGGAAGACTTGGGGCCGCAAGCTTTTAGGCCTTTAAGTGTCTAACTAGAAGAGGTTGGAAAATCCGCCTTTTCGTTTTAAGGTGAAGCACGAATAAGAGTTCCGATTTTTTCGGAGCAATCGAGTTAAATCCCTATAGACAAGAAAAATGTCGCAAATAGAATCCAGGTTAATCGTACCAAAACCGACACTGGTGGATGAGTCGAGTAGACTAAGGCGATTGGAAGACAGATGGTTAAGGAACTTGGCAAATTAGCTGGGCGTAAGTTATACGAGATGCCCTGCCCCAAATAACATTGGGGCTACAACAAAAGAATGCACGGCGACTGTTTACCACAAACACAGGTCCATGCTAACCCGTAAGGGGATGTATATGGGCTGAAACCTGACCGGTGCCAGAAGGTTAAAAGCATGAGTTGAGCCGCAAGGCAAAGGCTTGTGCTATAAGCCCTGGTGAACGTCAGCAGTAACTCTAACTGTGAAACTTAGAGCAGTTGTAAAATCTAGCTATATGCTGGGAAGACTAGTTAAATGTCATAGTACCGAGGAGGTAAAAATCTATGAACTTAGTTGATCAGCAGGAAAGACGATCAAGCAGAAGGAAGGAACTGTTTAATTACTTTGCAGGTTTTGTTGAAGGTGAGGGTTGCTTTTCAGTATCGATCAAGCCACACAAGCAGATGAAGTTTGGGTGGGTGGTCGATCCGATGTTTTCGATATATCAACACACAAATAACCGAAAGATTTTGGAGCTTTTTCAAAAAGAACTATATTGCGGTTATATTGTAGCCAAACAGGGTAAACCAAACGTGTTGGTTTATATAGTTGATAACCGAAGAACATTAATAGAAAAGATAATCCCGTTTTTCAACAAATATAGACTTTTGGGAACAAAGTGGAATGATTTTTTGATATTCCAAAAAATCATTTTCATGATGGAACAGAAGAAACATCTGGAGAAAGATGGTCTAGTGGAAATTGTGAGACTAGCCTTTCAGATGAACCAGCAGGGTAAAGGCAGAAAATATACTGCCGAACAGATTATTTCTGGTTTGATTGAATCCCCAGAGACTACACGCTAGAGTCCTGACATTTCAGTCGGGATAAGATATAGTCCAAGCTCCGACGCGAGTTGGAGAGGATAAGATTATCGCTAATCTTATGAGTAATAGAGAGTCTAAGGTAGCGAAGTCCTTTGTCGGGTAAGTTCCGACGCGTATGAAAGGTTTAACGACTGTGCAACTGTCTTAACCATCTATCCAGTGAAATTGAAAGAGCGGTGAANNAGACCCCATGAAGCTTTACTGGATTTTTACATTGATGAGGAATTAAAGACTGTCGAGGGTAGGAGGGAGCCGCAAGGCAACGATGGAACACCTCCCTTCGTTAGTTTCAAGTCTTACCCACTCCGATGAATCTCGGAGGGGGACCGTGTATGATTGCTAGTTTGCCTGGGGCAGGCACCTGCAAAAAAGTAACGCGGGTACACAAAGGTCAACTTGGTCCGGCAGGAAATCGGACTGTAAGTGTAAAAGCATAAGTTGGCTTGACTGCGAGACTCACTAGTCGAGTCCGCCATTAGGCGGATTTCCAGTTTCAATTTGAATCTGGAAACAGGGTCGAAAGACGGTTTTAGTGATCCTCGTGACCTATTTGGTATAGGCACGGGCTTA
>DCTR01000021.1:0-176 GCA_002329385.1 Candidatus Shapirobacteria bacterium UBA1435 | reverse complement strand
GGTTCAGAGCGTCGCGAGACAGCTGACTTCGGTTTTTTAAAAAAGCCGAAGTGACATTTTGAACTGTCTCTCCTATTGCGCTTTTCGTTAATTAATAAATATCTGTGTCTTTTTGTCCAATGCAAGAATGATAGACTTGCGAAGAATAATAGGATATAAATCTGGCTATATGCTGG
>DCTR01000023.1:24558-30989 GCA_002329385.1 Candidatus Shapirobacteria bacterium UBA1435 | reverse complement strand
ACCCTTATCGACTATAACCGCGCCGGAGTGCCTCTGGTTGAAGTTGTTTCCGAACCCGATATCTCCTCTTCCTTGATTGCCAAAGAGTATCTGAACAAAATACAGCAAATTGTCCGATATCTTGGCATTTCTGATGCTGACATTGAAAAGGGGAGTATGCGTTGCGAACCGACTGTCAACTTAAAAATTGAAAACGACGGCCAAACCTTTTTCACCCCCTTAGTCGAAATCAAAAACATCGCTTCCTTAAGCGGTGTCCAATCCGCTATTGAGTATGAAGTTAATCGTCAGCTTAACCAATGGCGGCAAACAGGCGAAGTTAAGTCCGCCACCAACAAGACCACTCGTGGTTGGGATGCCGCCAAAAACCAGACTTTTCTTCAACGCGAAAAAGAGGGTTCTGCTGATTATCGTTATTTCCCCGAACCCGATATCCCCCCTTTTGAATTTACGGATGACCAGATCGACAAAATTTGCCGAACCCTACCTGAACTGCCTAACCAGAAAATCTCCCGATACCAGTCCGATTACAGTCTAGGTACTTACGATTCCCGGACCCTGGCCGATGATTATCTAATTGCCGCCGCCTTTGAAAAGGCGGTCGGCAAACAAAATTCTCCCGAATTTGCCAAATTTACCGCCAATCTGTTTTTGGGTCCTATCAAGACCCGCCTTAACGAAACCCAGGAAGATGTCGACCTGGCTAAAATCCAGCCGCAGTTTTTTCTAAATCTTTTTCAGGCGGTAAAAAATAATCAATTATCCAGTTCTGTTGCCAAACAAGTGATTATCGATTCCTATTTATCAGGTGTCGACCCGGTCATAATTGCCCAGGATAAGGGTTTGGTCCAGGTTTCCGACCTTTCGGCCCTAACCGATCTGGCCAAGCAGGTCATCTCTTCAAACCCCAAGGCCGTCGATGACTACAAAAAAAATCCCAACTCCATCGGTTTTCTTGTCGGCCAGCTGATGAAGCTTTCTCATGGTTCAGCCAACCCCCCCAAAGCCCGGGAAATATTAGAGGAGTTACTAAAATGATTCGCGCCTATCTTTCTACCAAAAATATTTTAATAATTATTACCCTGTTTATCTTTTTCATTGCTCTGGCCTTTCGCCTTTTAACCCCCGAGGACGGCTGGATCTGCCAAGACGGTCGCTGGGTCGAACATGGCCATCCGATCACTGCCGAACCAAGCACGCCCTGCCGCTGATGATATAATCGTCTTTAATGGTCTCTCGCAAGGAAATTGCCAGTCTTACCGGTTTACATCCTCCATCTGCGGTCAACCGTCTGCTAGAAAGTGCCAGGCTGCGGGAAATCCAGCCCTCCGATATTTGCCGCCGTCCGGATTTATTGTTCAGATACTACCCCGACTTAGCCGGCGACGGCACCGCCATTGGCCCAGGGGATGACGGCAAATGCCAATCCTGGCGCGATTATCCAAACTGGTGGCGCGATTTTCTCCTAACCCATGGCTTGCCGCTTGGTCGTCGTCAGCGTTGAGGCTGGTAAAATTGATCCATGGATCAGTTCTTCCAGAAGCGGTTTCTTTTGGAATATTCTCGCCTAAATCAGGAGCAAAAACAGGCTGTCGATACCACCGAAGGGCCGGTTATGGTTATCGCCGGTGCCGGTACGGGCAAAACCCAAACTATTGCTCTTCGTATTGCCAATATCATCCTCAACCGCCAGCTTCCCCCCTCCGCCATTCTCTGTCTAACTTTTACTGATTCTGCCGCCGTAAACATGCGCTCGCGGCTCCTCTCCATCATCGGCCCGCCCGCCTATTCGGTTAAAATATGCACCTATCACTCTTTTTGTAACGAAATTATCCAGGAAAACCGCGACTTTTTTTCTCAAACCCAGAATTTTAAAAACCTAGACGATCTCGAAAAAATCGATCTTATCCAAAATATAATTGAAAAACTGCCCGACGGTTCCCCTCTCAAGCCGTGGCGGGACCATTTTTTTTACCAGTCACAAATAATTGACAATATCCAGACTCTAAAAAGGGAAGGGATCGCCCCCGACCAACTCTCTGAAATTATTAAAGGTATCGATCATTTTTTAACCGCTTCTTCTGCGCATTATAACCAGCTCAAGTCTCTCCGGTTTAACCTTCGCGATTTGGGCGACAAGGTCGACGAAGTCGTCTCGTCTCTGCTTAATCTCTCCAACCTGCCCTCCTCCCTTCTTTCCACGTTTTCTTACCACCGCCAGCTATTCTGTTCGGGTGGCTACAATCTTGGTCCGGCCAAATCTCCCTCGGTAAATTATAAAAACGCCCTGATCAAAACCATCGACGATCTTAGCCGTCATCTGGCTAGACAGCAAGATTTATGCGAAATCTATCGGCAATATCAACAGTCACTTGAAGGCATGGGTTTTTACGATTATGAAGATATGATCCTGTTTGTCATTAATGCCTTTCGCCGATATTCGGAGCTACTCCTGTCTTACCAGGAGAGATACCAATACATTCTGGTTGATGAATACCAGGATACCAACTCTGCCCAAAATCAGATTGTCGACCTTCTTGCCAGCTATTACGACCAGCCAAATGTCTTTGTTGTCGGCGACGATGACCAGGCAATCTTTCGTTTTCAGGGTGCCTCTATCGAAAACATCTATCACTTTTATCACCGCTATCACGTCCGCCCGATAGTTTTGAAAACCAACTACCGTAGCCACCAGCTACTGCTTGACGCCGCCTCTTCGGTAATCGGCTTAAATCAAAATCGCATCAGTCGCTACCTTGACATCGACAAATCATTAGTCGCCTCCCAGAAGCAGTCCCATGTTCCGGTCAGCCTTTTCGCCGCCCCGACTAATCTGGACGAAAACTACTTCGTTGCCCAAAAAGTAAAAGAGTTGTTGTCCATAGGAGTCAGTCCTTCCCAAATTGCCATTCTTTATCGAAACAACGACGACTCTGATCATCTTTGTGAAATCCTGTCTTCTTTAGGTATTCGGTTTTACCTTCCCACCCAGGAGGATTTGCTAAAAAACAAACTCTTTATCCAGCTGATTAACCTTTTAAACTTTATTCAGGATCCAGGCCGTTTTGACCTTGTTTACCACATTCTGTCCTCTCCGTTTATTTCGCTTCCTCCGCTTGACTTGCTAAAGCTCGTTCAGTACTCCAGCCGTCACCAACGACCACTGGACTCCTTAATTCTTGCCTCCAAAAAACTTAAACAAGTTGGCATAAGTCCAGGTGGTTGCAAAAAGATCAGGGTCTTTGTTGCCAAAGTCGCTCAATCCCGTTTATCTTTGGAAAACTATTCTCTTGATCGTTTTTTCTACAAAATCATTCGCCGTTTCGGCTTTCTCAAATATTGCCTTCTAAAAAAAGATCCCCGCCTTTTAAACCAACTCCATTTTTTCTATTCCCAACTAAAAACCTTTTCTCTTCAACATCATTACTCTCTTGCCGATTTTCTTGACCGGCTGGACCGGCTAAATCAAAACCACCTGCCCTTTTTTGCTCCTCCTCTTGTCGTCGATCAATCCGATTCGGTTCAACTTATGACCGTCCATAAGGCCAAAGGGCTTGAGTTTGAACATGTTTTTCTCATCAAAGTCGTCGACAAAAAGTGGGGGAATAACGTTAGTCATTCCGCTCTCCGTTTGCCCATGGGTATCATCCAGACGGAAATCTCCCGTAATCTAACCGATGACAACGAAGACGAAAGAAGATTGTTTTATGTCGCCCTGACCAGGGCAAAATTACATTTATATCTTTCCTACTCGCAGTCCAACGAAAACGGTCGTCCCCAACTGCCGTCCGTCTTTGTCTCTGAAATCAACCCAAAATTAACCCAGGCTATTCCTTTTCAGTCTGATCACCAATCCAATGCCCTTTACTCTGCTCTTTCCGTTTTGCCCCGCCGCCACTTGCCGGCAGAATTTGCCTCTTTTCTTTCTGCTTATATCAAAAACGACTATCGACTAAGTGTCACCCATCTTAATTCCTACCTCCGTTGCCCGTTTTGTTTTCTCCATAAAACTATCTTAAGGATACCTCTGCCCAAAGACAAATCGGCCAGCTTTGGCACAGCCATTCACCAGACGCTCGCTTTTTTATATCACTCCCTCTCTCAAAACAACACCCCTCCCCCGCTTGATGAAATTCTTGCCCGTTTCAAAAACGATTTAACCAGCCAAAGATTGCCGCCAGAAGTTTTCGAAGAAACCCTGCCGCTTGGTAGCCAGATGCTTAGTGGCTATTACCATCATTATCATGATCGCTTTTCTTCAAAAGTCATCGTAGACTACGACTTTTCTCCCGAAAACATCCACCTTGGCGACGTCCCCATTACCGGCAAGATTGACAAGATAGAAATTGTCGACCATCGCAACGCCAGAGTTGTCGATTTCAAGACCGGTAACCCCGACAGCAAGAGTCGCGAGCTGTCTGAAGATGGTGATTATTTCCGTCAACTGGTTTTTTATCGCCTACTGGCCGAAAAAAGTCATCGGCTAAACTATCGGATTACCAGCGGCGCCATTGATTTTATTGAACCCAGCCGTCTACGAGGATACGTCAGACGGGAATTCGATTTAGATGAATTGCATGTCAAAAAACTCAAAGAGCTTGTCTTGGATGTTTATCGGCATATTGCCGATCTCGATTTTTACCACCTGGGCAAAGACTGCCAAGACAAGCACCGCCTTCACTACCTGCTCGACAAATAGCCATTTGCCCCTGTTGACACTGCCTCCGATCAGATCTATCCTTTTAATATATGCGCCTCAAAAAAGGGGTTGTAGCTTTTTTATTCCTCCTTGTTTGTAGCGTTCCCAACCCCCTCTCTGCTGTCGGCCATTTGATTTCGGTTACCAACACCTCTTCGTCTGCTTCACTTGGTGCCACTAATGTTGAGGTAACTTTCGCCGTTAAAACTGCTACTCTTTTACCCCAGGGCGGTTTTATTGAAATTCAGCTGCCAAGCGCCGTCGACAATGAGCCGGATTCCACTACTATCACTTACGTCGGCTCGTCGCCGGAAGTATCTGGTCTGTCTTTTGCCCCGAAGGGCGACAACCCTTCTCTTAACTCTATCGTCCAAAACGGCATTCACCTCAAAACCAGCGGCAGCGACATCCCTGCCAACACCACCGTGACCTTTCGGATTGGCGGGTTAACTAATTCTTCTTCTCCCGCTGTCGATAGTGCGGGTATCAGAACTCTGTCGACCATCGGCGGTGATGTCATCGACGGCGATGCCAACAATAGTAGTGCCAACTATTTTTATCAGACCCACCTGCGGGTGGGGGATATCTCTTTTCAGGGGACGGTTACCAATGTTGGCGCTTCGGCTGTCAGCCAGGCGTATGTCAATATTTATCCGGTCGGTTTTAGCGTCGGTGGTTCGATGCCGACTGGTTGTATTACCGATTCTGCCGGAAAATATTATATTACCACTTCTGCTGTCAGTGTTGGTAGCAGCTATTCGCTTGAAGTCTTTCCTCCCTTTCAGGGCGGCGGAAACCTGATTTCTCCCGACCGCTACACCGCCGCCTACACCGGTTCTCCGCAAGATAAGGATTTTCAGTTCTCCACTGCCACCAAAACCGTTTCCGGCCGGGTAACCTATTCTGATGACGGACTGGGTGTGTCCGGGGTGAACATCAATGCTTTTAAGATGAACGGCTCCGGCTTTGCCCAGACAACGACTGACTCAAATGGTGATTATTCCTTATTAGTCGGCGGCGGTGATTGGGGGATTATGCCCCAGCCAGCCGGTGTAGTTAACTGGTCCTACGGCCAACCTCCCACCAATCTCAAGTTCACCTCCGACCTCACCCTCGAGTCGAAAACGGTCAATTTTTCCGTTTACAAGGCGACCGCCACCATCACCGGCCGTCTGCTAAAACCAAACGGCACCCCCGTCGCCCAAAGTGATCAGCTTGGTATTGGTGTTTTTAGTCAGGAGGGCAAAGGTTCGGGCACATCGATCCAGAATGATCAGGGAACCTTTTCCATTGCCGTGCCTCCTGGCACTTACAACATCAATGTCTGGGCGCCGCCGTCGAGCGCCTACGGCACCCCCAAGCTTAACCCCATCACCGTTGCCGATAACGAAACCAAAAGTGTCGGCGATATCACTCTAACCAATAAAGACAGCCTGATCACCGGTACGGTCAAAAACGCCTCCGGAGTAGGTATTGCCAATATTAGGGTTAACGCTTTTGTCCGTGATGGTGGTGGTTTTTCCGAAGCAACCAGCGACAGCAACGGGGCCTTCTCTTTAAGCGTCACTGCCGGCAATTGGATGGTCATGCCGCAACTTAATCCAAGCGACCCCTACGCCAACGTCAACCCTCCCCAGGAAGTGTCGGTATCTGCCTCTTCTCCCGTCACCGTCAATCTGACGTTATCTATTGCTTCTTCAACCATCGCCGGCATGCTTGTCGATGGCAATGG
>DCTR01000023.1:23377-24436 GCA_002329385.1 Candidatus Shapirobacteria bacterium UBA1435 | reverse complement strand
ACTATTACTATTACCGAAGGCGAGACTAAAAATATTACTGTCCCCCTGGTGGCCAACGACGCCATCATTACCGGCTCAATCGTTGATGAAAGTGGCAATCCGGTCAGCACTAACCAGTTATTTGTCTTTGCCGTTTCTGGTTCAATGAGTAATCACGCCTTTCAGCAGGGGACTGTCAATGGCAGTAGTTATTCGGTTAATGTCGCCGCTGGCGAATGGACACTTGGCTTCCATGTTGACCCCAGTAGCAACTACATGTCTTCACCTCCGGATCCGTCAAACAAATTTACCGTCACTTCGGGAGGCACGGCCACTAAAAATATTGTTTTAAGAACTGCCAATGCCACCATTTCCGGCCGGGTGCTCAAGCCTGACGGTAGCGCTGCCACTGGAGTATTTGTTGGTGCTGATAGTCGCGAGACTCAAAATTCGAAATTTTTCAACGGTTCTCCCACCGACAGTAATGGTAATTATTCCATCAAATTAACTTCGGGCACCTACAAGGTTCGTGTCGATGTCCCTCCCGGCCAAGGTTTCCTCTCCCCTCCCGAACAGGAAGTTGTTGTCGGCGCCAGCCAGACCCAGACTGCCAACTTTACTCTAAGCCAGTCAGACGCCACCATCTCCGGCAATGTTACCCTTAACGGTTCTCCCACTAAGGCGTTTGTTTATGCTTGGGCTGAAGATGGCAGTTTTGCCAGCTCCCCAACCAGTAGCGGCGCTTTTTCCCTGTCTGTCAAAAAAGGCACCACTTGGCATGTTGGCGCTCGTTACGAAAACGGCACTAACGCTTATGAATCAGCTGAAACCACCGTCAATCTCAACTCCTCCTCGGCGACTGTCAATCTCTCCCTATCGTCCGTTTCTTACTCCCTGCCCCAAGCCCTAACCACCACTTTCGATGCCACTAAGCCCAAAATTATCACCCTAACCGACCGCACCGAAATTAATATTCCCGCAAACGCCCTTGCCAGCTCCGGCAACGTCACCCTAACCGTCAACCCCAAAGCGTCCCTGCCCTCCAAAAAAGGCGACAAACCCATCTGGTATGGTTACGAA
>DCTR01000023.1:14920-23367 GCA_002329385.1 Candidatus Shapirobacteria bacterium UBA1435 | reverse complement strand
TTTCCCTATGCCGATTCCCAACTGACCGCCAGGGGAATAACCGCCGACGATCTTGTTCCATCCTACTACGACGAAACCACTGGCACTTGGAAAAAGGTCAGTAATGTTACCGTCAACACTTCAACCAAAACAGTCACAATTACCGTTGACCATTTTACCGACTTTGCCTTAACCGCCAACTACAGTTCATCAACATCTTCGGGCAACCAGACGGTTTCCTCGTCCGGTGCCGTCTCCAACACCGCTTCCGCTCCCGCCTGTCAAGACCGACCACCCTCAAATGCACCTACACTTTTCCGAATAGACCGATCTCGGACTTCTGCCAAGTTGTATTTTGCTCCCACCAATGGCCCCGTCACTTATTATTTTGTATCTTATGGCGACAATAAGCCCGAAGAAAAATACGGGGTCTCTTTTGATCAGGGCGAATCAGGGGGAGTTTTGACCTATACCGTCAATGCCTTAAAACCTAACGTTACCTACTGGTTCAAGATTCGGGCCGGCAATGGTTGTATGCCGGGTCCATGGTCAAACTGGTTTTCAACCAAAAATATCCGCTATTATTCTTCGGCGGCAACCAAAGTCACTGTCCCACCAGTTTCCCCCAAAATTCACCCTGTTTCTCCTCCTTCCGCCAACGATTCTCTGGCCAACCCGACAACCGTCCCGTCGACTCCGTCTATCCAGCCTCCTTCTTCCCCACCTCTCCAGCCGGCCGTCACTTCCGCGCCTCGTCCAAGTTTTTGGCAAAAAGTCAAACAGTTTTTTGGCCTTTAACTTCATGCTAGACTTGGCCGTCTATGAAAATCCTGCCATTTGAAAGGTGGATCTCTGCTCTTGTCCGTCCTCTGGAAACCCTAAACTTAATTCGGATCAGTCGCCAGACAGTTTTAAGTAACTACGATTTTTTTCAAAACTTACACCCAAGCTCTTTTCTCTTTCCGGTAGTTAAGTCCAACGCCTACGGCCATGGTTTGCCCCAAATGGTCGATATTCTTCGCCATCGGTCTTTTCCTTATTACGTTGCCGACAGTTATTGGGAAGCCTTAAAAATCTGGCAACTGCACCGCCATCCGGTTTTACTTATTGGTCCCATCCATCCTCAAAACTACCGACATATGGACTTTAATCGTCTCGCCTTTGCTGTTTCCGATTGTCAGTCGCTTGAGGCCATCGGTCAAACCGGCCGGAGGGTGAATGTCCACCTTAAGGTCAACACCGGTTTAAATCGGCAGGGGATTGATCCTCAAGCGATCCCCGTCGCCATTGATATTCTTAAGAAATATCCCCAAATACACCTGGAAGGCGTGATGTCTCACCTGGCCGATGCCGATAATCCTGTCTCTACCCATACTGCCCGACAGCAACTATTATTTCGTCGGGTTTGTCGGGATATTCAGCGTCGTGGCCTCAATCCCAGATACCTCCACCTTAGCGCCACTTATGGCACCAACAAACCACCCGCCAGTGAATTCAATACCATCCGCTTGGGTATCGGCCTTTACGGCTATGGTCCTTTTAATGGTCTTCATCCGGCCCTAAGTCTTTTATCTACCTTGACCAAAATAGCACCGATTAAAAAAGGTGATTGTGTTGGCTACGGTTGCACCTATACTGCCCTAAGACCATCCAATATCGGCGTCATCCCTCTTGGCTACTTTGAAGGCCTTGACCGACGGCTTAGTAATCTCGGTCACGTTAGGTACCAAAATCACTTTCTGCCCATCATTGGCCGTATCAGTATGAACCTGACCGTGGTAGATTTGGGTAAGCTTACTCCTAAACTCTTCGACCAGGTTGAAGTCTACGGCCCTGACTCTTCTGCCTCAAACTCTATTTCCAAGGCCGCCGAAATTTGTCAGACTATTCCCTACGACCTTTTAGTTCACCTCAACGAATCGATCAGGCGGGTGGTCGTCAACTAGCTTCTTCCTTCCCTTTATCAGTTAAAATTAACCATGACCATTGTCTACTTGCTCCTCGTTGCCATCCTGCTTACCTTGGTCTTTTTACTGCTTCGGCAAAAAAAGGCCTATGATATCGACAAACTGTCACAGGATTTTTTTGCCAAATTCAACGAAAAATTCCCCGGCCATTTACAAACCGCCAATGAACAGCTCGTTTTTATTGCCAATCAGAAACTTGGTGCTGAAAAACAGGAGATTACCAACGATCTGGCCAACAAAAAAGATGTCTTCGAAAAATTGACCAAGCAGGTTCTCGACGAGCTGGCCAAAAGCCAAAGCAAGCTTGAGGAGTCGGAAAAAAACCGAATCGGCACTTTTTCTATCCTCACCCAAAGGCTTGAAGAGCAAAAGGCTTTAACCCAACAATTGTCAGCCACCACCGAAGGCCTAAAACGCGTTTTAAGCAATAATCAGCTTCGTGGTGCTTTTGGTGAAAAGGTCGCCGAAGATTTGCTGAAAATGTCTGGATTTGTCCAGGGGGTCGACTATGAGTTTAACAAGGAGCAAGCCAATAGTTCCAGTCGTCCCGACTTTACCGTCAAACTCCCCGATGGCACCAAAATTAACGTCGACGCCAAGTTTCCTTACCCCAATTTGGTTAAGATGTCCGAAACTGAAGATCCCCAAGCCAAAGCTGAATATTTTAAGGCTTTCGAGCGCGATGTCCGCGAAAAAATCCGCCAGGTCTGCACCAGGGACTATATCGACCCCGAAAGTCGCACTGTTGATTTCGTCATCCTTTTTATCCCCAACGAAATGATTTTTTCCTTTATCTACGACAAACTGCCATCTGTCTGGGAAGAGGCTTTGGCCAAAAAGGTAGTCTTGGCCGGCCCGTTTAGCTTTACTGCCATTTTGCGTATGGTGCGTCAGGCATATGACAACTTCCGTTTCCAAAACAATGTTCAGCATATAATTGCCCACATCCAGCAATTTGCCAAGGAGTTTGAAACCTATAGTGCTGAATTTGACAAAATCGGCGACAGGATTGACTCTCTATCAAAACAATATCAGCTGGTTAGCACTACCCGCACCCGTCAGCTCAATCGTATCGTCGATAAAATCAAACTAGAGCCAGCTCCCAAACCCGAGTTGCCTTCCTGACCATTCTCACCTCTTGACACTTTTTAGCACTCATCTTATTATATTGCTAATATGCCAGACTTAACCCAGCGTCAAATCAAAATTTTGAAATGTGTTACCGAAGAATTCATCGAAACGGCTGCCCCCGTTGGTTCGGAAACACTCGAGAAAAAACACAATTTGGGCATCTCTTCCGCCACTATTAGAAATGAGATGTCGTCCTTGACCCAGCTTGGTTACCTCAAAAAAAGCCACCTTTCTGCCGGCAGGTCGCCAACCTCTCTTGGCCTGAAATATTATGTCCGTAATCTGATGACCCCCAAAACCCTTTCCATCAACGAAGAAATCGGCACCAAAGAAAAAATCTGGGACTACCGTAATGAATTCGAAAAACTGCTCCGCGAAACCACTAAAGAATTGGCTGACCGCACCCGCAGCATGGCCATCGCCACCACCGACCAGGGTGATATCTATTATCATGGAGCATCCAATCTTTTGGAAGAACCCGAATTTTATAATATCGACGTTACCAAAACCGTCCTTTCCCTTATTGATAACAACAATTATTGGTTTGACATTATTGGCAAGGCCGACCTGAGCCCTTCTTCCGCCGACGACAGGGTGATCCATTTGCTGATCGGTGAAGATTTGGGGATGGAACATCTCGAGCCCTGCGGTTTTGTCTATCAAAATTATCAGTCCGGCCCGCATCGTGGCATCATCGGGGTTATGGGTCCTGCCCGCTTCCGATTTCAGTATGTTGTCCCCCTTGTTGACTATTTGGCCGAACTGATCTCAACTATTACTCGTTAATCGTCCAATGAAAAAAACGGCAAAATCTGAAGATAAGGTTCTATTGGCTAAAATCAATGAACTTGAGGCGAAAGGTGTCGAGATGGAGGAAAACTGGAAACGCTCCCTGGCCGACTACGCCAACCTTGAAAAAAGGGTTGAATCTCAAAAGCAGTTAATTGCCAGCTTGGCGTCGGCGGCTATTATGGCCAAGATGGTTGATGTTCTCGATGAACTTTACTTGGCCCAAAAACACCTGAACGACAAAGGGCTGCAGATGGCCATCGATCATTTTGTCGGTGTTCTTAAGGGTGAAGGGCTTGAGGAGATCTCTTGCCTTGGCCAGCAGTTTAATCCGGAGACCATGGACTGTGTTGATGTCGCCGACGGCAACCAGGATCAGGTGATTGATATCAGGCGAAGAGGTTTTCTTTTAAACGGCCAGTGCCTTCGTCCTGCCCAAGTGGTTGTCGGCCGTGCTCCCCAGGCCTCGCCTTTGTCAAAAAATTAATTATAAATTTACTTTCTAAATAAATATGGCAGACAAAATCATTGGCATCGATCTTGGCACCACCAATTCCTGTGTTGCCATCATGGAAGCCGGTAAACCAAAAGTTATTCTCACCTCTGAAGGCCGAAATGTCATTCCCTCCGTCGTCGAACCGGTCAAGGGCCTCGTCGGTGATCTGGCCAAAAGGCAAATGGTTCTGAATCCCCAAAACACTGTCTACAGTGTCAAGCGTTTAATGGGCCGCCGTCTTGACGACCCCGAAGTCAAAAAAACCCAAAAAATTGCCCCTTACAAGATTGTCGCCGGTAAAGACAATATCGCTGCCGTTGAAATTGGTGGCAAGGTTTATACTCCGCAGGAAATTTCGGCCAAAATCCTTCAAAAGGCCAAGACCGAAGCCGAAAGATATCTTGGCGAAAAGGTGACTTCAGCCGTGGTCACCGTCCCTGCTTATTTTGACGATTCCCAGCGTCAGGCGACCAAGCAGGCGGGAGAAATCGCCGGCCTAGACGTCAAAAGGATTGTCAACGAGCCGACAGCCGCCGCTCTGGCTTATGGTTTGGACAAAAAGAAAGGCGGCACCATTGCTGTTTACGACCTTGGTGGTGGCACTTTTGACATCTCTGTCCTCGAAATCGGCGAGGGTGTTTTTGAAGTTAAAGCCACCAATGGCGACACCTTCCTTGGCGGTGACGACTTCGACCAAAGAATAAGTGATTGGCTTCTAGCCAACTTTAAAGAAGAAAACGACGTTGACTTGTCTACCGATCCCCAAGCCCTTCAACGAATCCGTGAAGCCGCCGAAAAAGCCAAAATTGAACTTTCCAATACAGTTGAGACCGAAATTAACCTGCCCTTTATTACTCAAAAGTCGGGCCAGCCTCTTCACTTGACCGTCAAACTGACTCGTGCCGATCTGGAAAAAATGGTCGATGATTTGATCCAAAAGACCATAGATCCGGTCGAAAAATGTCTCAAAGACGCCGGTGTCTCCAAATCAGAAATTACCGACGTGGTTATGGTTGGCGGTATGACCAGAATGCCAAAAGTTTTGGAAACTGTCCGCAACTTTTTTGGCAAGGAGCCAAACACCTCTGTTAACCCCGACGAGGTTGTTGCGGTTGGTGCTTCTATCCAGGGGGCGATTTTGACCGGAGATGTCAAAGATATTGTTCTTCTCGACGTTACCCCGTTAACCTTGGGCATCGAGACCGCCGGCGGCGTTCGCACCCCTCTAATTGAGCGCAACACCACTGTCCCCACCAAAAAATCGCAAATTTTTACTACCTATTCTGATAGTCAGCCGCAGGTGGAGATCAATGTCCTCCAGGGTGAGCGGCCGATGGCCACCGACAATAAATCCTTAGGCCGGTTTATCCTTGACGGCATACCGCCCGCACCCCGCGGAATTCCCCAAATCGAGGTTACTTTTGACATCGACAGCAACGGTATCCTAAACGTATCCGCCAAGGACAAGGGAACCAATAAGGAACAAAAAATTACTATCCAAAATGCCACCAACCTGACCGAAGAGGAGGTTACCAGGATGAAAAATGATGCGGAGATCCACGCCCGCGAAGACGAAGACCGTCGACTATTGGCCGAGAGTCGCAATCGTCTTGACGGCACAATCTTTTCCGCCGAGAAATCCCTCAAGGATTTTGGCGATAAGGTTAAGCCGGAAGATAAGACCAAAATTGAGGAAAAAATCAAAGCAGGAAAAGAGCTTTTGGCTAAAACCGATGCCAAAAAAGACGAGTTTGATAAATTTTCGGAAGAGCTTGGCCAGATACTTCAGACTATTGGTGCCGCTGTCTATCAGCAGTCGTCGCCACCCCCAAGCCAAAACCAGCAACCTCCTACCGACAGAAACAAGAGCGACAAAAAAGACGCACAAGAAGGGGAGGTTATATCATAGGCTTCCAAAAGCTGGCGGCATCTTTCGTCGCCTGATTATCTTCTCCCATGAAACGCGACTATTACGAAATTCTCGGCATTGATAAAGCCGCCAGCCAGTCGGACATCAAATCGGCCTATCGCAAAAAAGCTTTACAGTGGCACCCCGACCGCAATAAAAGCTCTGAAGCCGAAGAAAAGTTTAAGGAGATCAACGAAGCCTACGAAATTCTATCCAATCAGGAGAAGCGTCAGGCTTATGATCAGTTTGGCCATGCCGCTTTTGACCCCCGTTCTGGCCCTTTTGGTGGCCACACCTACACCTCTCAAAACGGTCCCTTCAACTTCACTTGGACAAGCAGTGAAGACCAGTTTGGCCAAGGGGCTAGTTTTGATTTTGGTGGTTTTTCCAACCCTTTTGACATCTTTGAACAATTTTTTGGCTCTGGATTTGGCGCCTCCGGTCGTTCTGCCCGCCTGCCTACCTATAAAATCCACCTGACCTTTCTGGAAGCCGCCAACGGTATTCAAAAGGAGGTCGAGATAGATGGTCGCCGCCAGACGGTCAAAATTCCCGCCGGCGTTGACGACGGCCAAAAGATAAGGTTTAAAGATTTTATTCTCTATATCGACGTTCTGCCGGACAAAGTCTTTAAGCGCGATGGTAATGATGTATTTGTCGATGTCGACATCAACTTATCTCAAGCCGTTCTTGGCTCTGACATTCAGGTCCCCACCCTTACTAATCCACTCAAAATTAAGGTTAAGCCGGGCACTCAGCCAGGGACGCTTGTTCGCCTTCGGGGACAGGGGATACGTGATGTTCAGGGCTATGGCCAGGGCGATCTTTACATTCGTCTGAATGTCGTTATCCCGACCCAGTTGACTTCTCGTCAAAAACAGCTGATTAAGGATCTCGGTTTGTGATTTGGTCAACTTTTGGCTGGTTTTCTCTTTCGTCTATCTCTGGTATAATATCTCCAGAAATTAATTTAAGTGTAGTTGGAATGGGGGCGGCATCGTCCCCATTTTTTATTACACTCCACAATCAATATGGACCTCAAAAAACTACCAAGAACCGAATTTGCATCTGCGGTTGCCCAAATCGCCGGGGAAAGAAATATTGACATTCAGTCAATTCTTGACTCGATCGAGCTTGGTTTAATTTCTGCCTATAAGCGCGACCAAAAAGAACACGGTGTTATTGTTCCCGATGAAGCCGAGTTTAAGGTTGAGCTTTCTCCGGAAACTGGCTCGTTCAAAGTCTTTCAAATACTTGACGGTGATCAGCAAAAAGACGTTACCCCTCCTGGTTTTGGCCGTATCGCCGCCCAAACCGCCAAACAGGTGATCGACCAGAAAATCCATGACGTCGAAAAAGAAAATTTAATCTCCGATTACGAGAAGAAACTTGGCACCCTGGTCTCTGGTACCGTCCTTAAAGTTGACTCCTATCGTATGGCCGTTGGTATCGGCAAAACCGAAGGTATTTGTCCCCGGGAAGAGCAGATTAGAGGCGAAAATCTTACCGTCGGCACCAGAAAATTATTTCTTCTCAAAAGCATCTTTCGTGGCGAAGACGGTCAAAAAAGCGACATAATTTTAAGCCGTAAAGATCCAGAATTCATCACGCAATTGCTCGCTCGGGAAGTGCCGGAGGTTGGCAACCGTTCGGTGATTATTGAGAAAATTGCCCGGACTCCAGGGGAGAGAACCAAAATCGCCGTCTCCTCCACCCAACCTGGCATCGATCCGGTCGGTTCTTGCATCGGCCAAAAGGGTTCACGTATTCAGTCCGTCCTTAACGAGCTTCCTCCCGAAGAGAAGGTCGATGTTGTTGCTTTCTCCAAAAACCTCAACCAGTTTATCGTTCAGTCCCTTTCTCCGGCTTCTGACGTAAAGATAGTCAGTCTTGGCGATAAGACTGTAGTCGTTTCTGTTCCCGAAGATCAGTTGGCTTTGGCCATCGGTGCCGGCGGCGAAAATGTCCGCCTGGCTGGCGAACTGGTCGGTTTGGAAATCAAGGTTGCTTCCAAGGAAAACAAACCAGAAGTCAAAAAATAACCGCTATCTTCTTTTCTGCTATCTGGAGTTTTGCTTAGAATAAAACATCTAATTATTTACTCCTCATTCCTATGAACCAATCTGTTTTTCGACCGCCAATCGTCACCGTTATGGGTCATATTGACCATGGCAAA
>DCTR01000023.1:0-14907 GCA_002329385.1 Candidatus Shapirobacteria bacterium UBA1435 | reverse complement strand
ACCCAACATATTGGTGCTTATCAAACCGAAGTCAAAGACAAAAGCGGCCATATCCGCCTGATCACTTTTATCGATACTCCCGGCCATGCTGCTTTTTGCAATATGCGTTTGCGTGGCACCCAGGTGGCCGATCTGGTTATTTTGGTCATCTCCGCCGTCGATGGCGTTATGACTCAAACGAAAGAAATAATTAACTACATTGAAAAGGCCAACCTTCCCTTCATTGTTGCCATCAATAAAACCGATCTTCCTGGTTCAAACCTGGATAAGGTCAAGGGCCAGTTGGTCGAGTTGGGCCATACCCCCGAAGACTACGGTGGCCAAGTCGCTTGCATCCCAATTTCTGCCAAAACCGGCGAAGGGATCGATAAATTATTGGATATGATCCTTCTTACTAGCGATATTTTGGAGCTAAAGTCCGATGCCTCTGCCCCGCTAAAGGCTGTGGTTATTGAATCAAAGCTTGATAAAAAACGTGGCCCGTTGGCCACGGTGATTGTCCGCGAGGGCACTCTTTCGGTTGGTGACATTGTCTACAGCTGTCAGTCGTCAAGCAAGGTCAAGGCGCTGGTCGATTACGCCGGTTCCGGGCTGACCGTCGCTAAGCCCTCCACTCCTGTCGAGATACTTGGTTTTAGTCAGCCGCCGAAAGTCGGCAGTCTGATCACCTCCACCCCCCATTTGGACACTGTTGATCCAAGGGCTGAAACNNGCTGAAACGCCACCTTCCCCTTCCATCCAAGGGCAATGTCCCCAACTTAATGTGGTCATCAAGGCCGATGTTCAGGGGACGTTAGAAGCAATTCTTGGCTGTCTTTCCGAGGATGTTAGGGTAATTCACTCCGGGGTCGGTCCGGTTACCGACAATGATGTTTTTCTTGCCCAAAGCTCTGGAGCCAAAATCTATTGCTTTAATAACTCTGCCCCCCGTTTTATCAAAAATTTGGCCGATAACAGCCGGGTTGAGATTATGGAAACCAAAATTATCTATGAGATTATTGAAGATATCCAAAGTCGGGTTCTAAAAATGCTCGAACCCACTATTGACGAAACCATCCTTGGAGAGGGGACCATCATCGCCGAATTTAAAATCGATAAATTACGTATTGCTGGAATAAAAGTCACTAAAGGTGAAATTACCAAAGGCGACAGTATTCATCTTAAAAGACAAAATGACATCATCAAAGACACTAAAGTCGAAGGTATACATCAGGGTAAACTAACCGTCGACAAAGCCAAACTTGGCAGCGAATCAGGCATGACTTTTCGTCCTTATGTTGATTTTAAGATAAATGATGTTATAATATCCTATAACAAGTAATATAAGCTAAATTTTGCCATCCTTTCGATAGCTTGTATTACCTCTATCCCAATATGGGTAGATTAACCACCGATCTTGGTTTCGACAATCAAAGTCAAAAACCAAATATGAAAAACTATAACGTAGTCACCATCAAGGAGCTGATCGCCACCGCCAAAACGGCGCTGATTGTTGTGCCTCAAGTGTCGGTCGATAGTATTGGTGCGGCTTTAGCCCTAGCCTTGGGTTTAAAAAAACGCCATATTGAAACTAAGGTCTATTGCCCCCAGAAAACCGACAATAACTATTCCAAACTAAGCGGTTTGGAATTGCTGACTGACTCCGTTAGCGCTAATAATCTTACTGTCTCCGTAAACTATCCCCTC
This sequence comes from Candidatus Shapirobacteria bacterium UBA1435, assembly GCA_002329385.1. Classification (GTDB taxonomy): domain Bacteria; phylum Patescibacteriota; class Microgenomatia; order UBA12405; family UBA12405; genus UBA1435. The sequence goes on along the minus strand of DCTR01000023.1, from coordinate 13,221 downwards.
GATCAGATTGAAGCTGTCTCTTATAACGACGATAATGGCCGTCTTAACCTGGTAGTCAAAACCAAGCCAAGTTCGCCCAAAATCGACGAAAATCAGATATCTATCAACAATCAATCGGCCACGGCCGATGTCTGTTTTATGCTCGGTGACGAATCTCCGCTTGGTCAAAACGCCTCCATCACCAATAGTGGCAATTGGATATTTATTTCTCCGGCCAGCCTCAACAAAGCCTGGGCCAAGGCTAGCCTCGTCGATCCCGACGCCCCGTTTTCTGAAATCTTTACCTTCCTTTTCCCGCTTATTGATATTCAGATCGACGAGAACATTGGCAAAAACCTGCTTATTGGCCTAAGAGTTGCCACCCAATCGTTTTCGGTCAATGTTTCCCCCGAAACCTTTGAAGCCGGGGCGATTTGTTTGAGGTCAACCCAGCCCGACACCCAGCCTTCGGCTTTTTCCCAGCCGCCCATCGAGTCCATAGAAAAGAGTGGTGCTGTTATGCCGGGAACCAACAAACCAAACCCCAACCCGGTAATCTAAGTTTTGGATCGGAACTTTTTTCGCTTGGGATGTGATATAATCAACCACACTTTTGTCGGTGTTTAAGTAGCCATTCTTAAACCTTTAGTTTTTAACCGACAATAGCGCATAAATACCATGGCATTAACTAAAGAAGAAAAGCAGGAGGTTATTACCAAATTTGCCCAGGCCAAAGGTGACACCGGTTCCCCGGAAATTCAGGTGGCTATTTTGACCAAAGAGGTCGAAAAACTTCAGTCTCACCTTGCCGACAACAAACACGACTCGCCGGCCAAAAGGGGTATACTAAGCAAAATTTCCAAAAGACGCCGTCTGCTTCGTTACTTGTCCGACCACAACAAAGAACGCTATTCCAAGTTGATTAAAGAATTGGGTCTGAAAAAGTAATCATCCTTTTTGTTCGATTTATTAGTATCATTTAAGTATATGGGTATCAATATGCAAAAAAACGTTTTAACCTTACCAATCGGGGAAAAATCTATTATTCTTGAAACTGGCGAGCTTGCCCCGCAAACCAACGCTTCTGTGGTTGCCCGCTATGGCGATACGGTTGTCTTGGCCACGGTCGTTATGGGAGGACTTGACGAAACCAAAGATTACTTTCCGCTTTCGGTTGAATTTGTCGACAAATTATATGCCGGTGGGTTAATCAAGGGCGGCAAGTGGATTAAGCGTGAAACTGGCATTTCCGATACCGCCGTCCTCTACGGTCGGATTATCGATCGGGCTATCCGGCCTCTTTTTCCGAAGGATTTTCACCATGAAGTTCAGGTTATTGCCACTGTTTTAAGCAACGACAAAGAAAACGATGTTGTTTTACCCGCTTTCCTCGCCACTTCTTTAGCCTTGTCTATTTCCGATATTCCCTTTAATTCCCCGGTTTCTATTTGTCGGGTGGGCCTAAAGCAAGGCAATTTGATTGTCGCTCCCGGCCTCAAGGACCAAGCCGACTCTGACCTTGATCTTCTGGTTTGCACCGATTCACAGGGTGTCAATATGATTGAAGCTGGCGCCAATATCGTCAACAACGAAACCGTTTTGGAAGCGATTAAATTGGCCTCTGAGGTTGGTCAACAGATCAACCAGCAGATTGTTGACTTTGCCAAGCAATTCGGCCGTCCCAAAATGACTTACCAGCCGTTTTCTCCCGACGCCAAACTTTTTGATGATCTTTCCCAAAAGATTAAATCCGATATTGCCGACTTTCTTGAAAACGGCGCCGACGGCAAACACGTCCTTGTCGAAGCCCAGATCAAAGACAAAGTCAAAAACCTCTATCGGCAACAAATCGATAACAAAGAAATTAACGAAAATATTTTGATGATGGCTCTTGATGATCTTCTCTGTCGGTCCTTCCGTCAGCACACCCTTACCTCTCAATCACGCTATGACCGTCGGCGATTTGACGAAATCCGCCCTCTGTCAATCAAAGCTGGTGTCCTTCCTTGCACCCATGGTTCGGCAAAATTCCAAAGAGGCCTGACCCAGGCAGTCACCGTCGTAACTCTCGGCTCTTTGGCCGAAAAGCAGTATCTCCAGGATTCCCTTGGCGAGGTCACCAAAAGATATCTCCACTACTATTCAGCCATGCCGTTTTCGACCTTTCAGACCGGCCGCCTTGGTCGTCCCGGCCGCCGCGAGATTGGCCATGGTGCTTTGGCGGAAAAGGCGCTTTTGCCGGTTATTCCTTCCGAGGAAGAGTTTCCCTACACCATTACCCTCACCTCCGAGGTCCTTTCCCAGAACGGTTCGTCTTCGATGGCTTCTACCTGCGGCTCTACTCTCGCCCTTATGGACGCCGGTGTTCCCATTAAAGACAAGGTCGCCGGTATTTCGGTCGGCATGATTTCCGACGATGCCGCTCCAAACCAAAAATACATGCTCTTGACCGATATCGCTGGTATTGAAGATCACTTTGGTGACATGGATTTTAAAATAACCGGCACCAGAAACGGTGTTACCGCTATTCAGCTTGACATTAAAAGAACCGGTCTAAGCCAGGAAATGATTGTCGCCACTTTTGCCGCCTCTACTAAAGCCAGAAACTTCATCCTCGACGAGATCGAAAAAGTCATCTCCTCGCCTCGTCCTCAACTTTCTGTCCACGCCCCCAAGATCGCTCTGGTTAAGCTGCCCGAAGACAAGATTGGCGAAGTCATCGGCTCTGGCGGCAAAACCATCAAGGCGCTTATGGCCAAATATGACGTCCAGATCGACATCGATGATTTTGGCAGTGCCTCTGTCTCTTCTGCCAATCCCGACAATGTCAGTCGCGCCGTTTACGAAATTGAATCGATGATCAAAGAGGTTCAGGTTGGCGAGGAATACGATGGTGTGGTTACTCGTGTCGAAAACTACGGTGCTTTTATTGAATTTTTGCCGGGTAGGGAAGCCCTCCTCCACGTTTCCGAGATGTCGACCGGTTTCGTTTCCGACCCTTCCACCATCATCAAAATGGGTGATTCTGTTAAGGTCAGGATTGCTGGCTTTAACGATAACCATCAAATAAAACTCGCCGCCCCCGACTTCAAGGCTTCTCACCCTGGTCAGCCTCGGCCCGCCCGGGATCCATCTGCCTCCCCCCCGCCTTTCCGTCAGCCCGGCGGCTTCAGGAATTTTGCCACCGGACCAAGAAACCGCCGCAGCCGATACTAGGCGGTTATTGTATACTGGAATCAATGGCGGACAACATCCTCACCCCTCAAGATGCCATCAACCAGTTGGTCTCCAAATCCAAGGGGGTCTCTCTTCCCGATGGTTTAACCGCCAAACTCGACGAGATTTTTGCCCAGCTGACCATCAACATTAACTCACCGGAAGCTTTTTGGAAAAATTATCAACTGGCTTCTCAATATATCGACACCGTTGTCAAAATTCCCTGGACTACTCGCAGTCAGGATATCCTTGATGCTGACTTTGCCCGGGAAAAACTCAACGAGGAACACTATGGATTGGATTCGGTCAAGGAGAGGATGCTGGAATATATCTCCATTCTTGCCCTCCAAAAAACTCGTCAGCCCGATAAAACCTTCCATGCCCCCGTCCTCCTTTTTGTTGGCTTGGTTGGTACCGGCAAAACGACCATGGCCAAATCCATCGCCTCTGTTCTGGGTCGAAAGCTAGTCCGTATTCCTTTTGGGGGTCTAGGTGATCCGTTTTACCTTCGCGGTAAGGCTAGAACCTATCCCGATGCCGAGCCCGGCCAGATTGCTAAAGGCCTTATCGGTTGCCAGACTGCTAATCCGGTTATTTTGCTCGACGAAATCGACCGTGTGGCCGATGACGCCCTAAACACCATTATGGGTGTTTTGGTCGAATTGCTCGATCCGGAACAAAACAACCACTTTGTTGATCACTATCTTGACTATCCCCTGGATCTCTCCCAAGTATTTTTTGTTGCCACCTGCAACAACACTACCAGGATTGCCACTGCCGTTATGGACCGCCTGGAGGTTATCCAGATGCCCTCCTATACCGACGAAGAAAAAATCGCCATCGGCCGTGACTATATTTTACCCAGAGCACTGCGTGATGCCGGTCTTACCCGCGACGAAGTCCAAATCGCCGATAGTGTTTGGCTTCAAATAGTCCGACCTTTAGGCTTTGATGCCGGTGTCCGCACTCTAAAAAGAAACATCGAAAACCTTTGTCGCAAAGTGGCCAGAATGATTTACGAAGATCATGTTGCTTCAGTCTATGTCGACGAGTCGAACATCAAAAAGTTTATTCCCCAATGGTAGCCCCAAACCCAAAAACCATTTTCCCTCTTTTTCTATTTTTTATCATCGGTTTTTTTGTGGCTTATGTTATTCTTTCACCCAAGTCTATTTCAGATACGCCCCTGCCCTCGCCATCGCCGACTCCACCAGTTCAGCTCTGGCAGGAGCCGCCTTTTCTTGAAAAATCGGTGGTCGATGGTATCAGACAGGCCTTTGCTCAAAAATATAACCGTAATATTGATCAGATCGAGATTTCTGTCAATCAGTACCAATTGCCTTACGCCCGGGGATCAGTTTCTTTTTCTCCCGGTAGCGAAGGAGGCTGGTATCTGGCCTACCAGAAGGCCGGTGTTTGGCAGGTTGTTTTAGATGGCAATGGCGGCATTTCTTGTCAGGTGGTCAACGATTATCTTTTTCCCCTCTCTATGGTGCCGGAATGCTCTGGCCAGGAAAACAATCCATCCAACGCAGATGAACTTTAAGCCATTTTTAATCTTTTTCTTTTTGGCCATTGTCGGCTATTTCCAAGGCCGTCAGCGGTTAATTTTTTGTGGAGGCATTGGCAACATTCCCTGTCCGTCAGGCTATGCTTGTCGCCTCGAAGGCCGCTACCCTGATGCCGGTGGCCGTTGTCAGCCTCTGCTTATTCCTTCTTCTAAACCAGCCAACTGATGTCAACCAATCAAGCCAAGCTCCAATACCTGGCCGGCCTTATTTCGAGCTGTCAAAAGTGCCCGCTTTTTAAAGCCGCCACCCACCCGGTTCCTGGCCATGGTAATCCCAATGCCGATGTCGTTCTGGTCGGCGAGGCTCCCGGCTACTTCGAAGATCAGCAGGGGTTGCCCTTTGTCGGCAATTCTGGTAAACTCCTTAACAAACTGCTTGATTCGATCAGGTTGTCGCGTGATGAGGTTTTCGTTGCTAATATCATTAAGCATCGCCCGCCTAATAATCGTAGTCCTTTGCCTTCAGAGATTTTGTCATGCGCCCCTTACTTGAAGGCCCAATTATCAGTTATTAAACCAAAATATATCATTACCTTAGGTCGTTTTGCCCTTAATTATTTTTTTCCTGCCGACTCTATCTCCCGTGTTCACGGCCAGGTAAAAAATATTGATCAGATCGGCCAAAAATTAACCATTATCCCTGTTTACCATCCTTCGGCCGGACTCCGCAACGGGTCCATGCTCAAGGCTTTACAGCAGGATTTCCTATCAATCGGTAAATTGCTAGGTAAAATCTAAATTTATTATGTATCAACAGCAAAAAACAAAACCACAACGGGCTATTCGGCCCAAACAATTATCAGTTCCGCCGCAAAGATTTGCCGGACGTAATCCTGTCCGCCAGTTCAACCAAAATTTTGACTCGATCAGAATTGCTTCCCTGGGAGGATTTGGTGATGTCACCCAAAATATGTTTGTTTACGAATATATTCCAAACGGTGATACCTCCCAAAGCCAGATAATCATTGTCGATTGCGGTGTCGGTTTCCCCGAAGAAGACGCTTTTGGCGTCGATTTGCAGATACCCGACACTCAATATCTTAAAGACAAAACAGATAGGATTTTGGGCATTTTTATTACTCATGGCCACGAAGATCACATCGGCGCGGTCAGGTTCATTCTGCCGATTATCGGTCATGACGTGCCGATTTTTGCCCCAAAGCTTGCCTCTGCTTTTATCCAGTCACGTCTGGCCGAAAACAACGTTCGGGCAAAAATTATTACCTACGATAGCAATGATCCCGCCATCAGCCGCGGCGTTTTTTCTGTCGAGCCGGTCCGGGTTACCCATTCCATCCCCGACACTTTTCATCTTTCGATCAACACCCCTATTGGCACTTTCTATCATGGATCTGATTTCAAATTTGATCTTTTTCCCCTTGACGGCAAACAGTCTGACTTTAGTCGGATTGCCAAAGTGGGAGACAAGGGTGTTGTCTGTCTGCTCTCTGATTGTTTGGGTTCTGACCATGAGGGTTTTTCCCCTTCGGAAAGCTCCATCGCCCAACATTTTAAACAAGAGATTACCAGCGCCAAGGGTAGGGTTTTTGTTACCTCCATCTCCAGCAATATCGTTCGTTGGAGCCAGGCGATTGAATACGCCAAAAGTAATGGCCGCAAGATAGTCGTCGTTGGTTTGTCGGTTGAAAGGTCTATCAATGTCGCCAAAGAGCTTGGCTATCTGACTCTAAAAGAAAACGACCTGGTGCCGGTAGAGCGGGTCAAAAACTTTCCCGACAACAAGTTGATGTTTTTGGTCGCTGGGTTTGCTGGTCAGCCGGATTCGGCCCTAAGCAAAATGGTTATGGGCAAGCACCGCATCAAGATCAAATCGGGCGATAAAGTAATTTTCTCGTCTCCGGACTATATTCCCGGCACTACCTCAAATATTTACAACATGATCGACACTCTTTCCAAAATGGGGGCCGAGGTCACCTATGGCGAAAAGGAAGAGCTTCATGTTTCCGGTCATGGCTATCAAAAAGAGCATGCCCTATTGATCAATCTGCTTAAGCCAAAATTCCTCCTGCCCATCGGTGGTAATTACCGTCATGTCAAAAGTTATCAGAATATTGCCAAGTCTCTTGGCTATCAAGATAGTCAACTAATTTCTCCGGACTACGATTCGGCGGTTACCTTTCATGGTAACGGTCAGTTTGACACCAACTTTCGTATTCCTTTGCGTAAGGTTCTGATTGATGGCTTGGGTATTGGCGATGTTGGCGTGACTGTTTTAAGAGACAGAAAGCTTTTGGCCGAAGACGGTATGTTTTCTATTGTTTTGCTGGTCAACACCCAAACCGGCCAGCTGGTCAAAGAGCCGGTTATCCTTAGCCGGGGGTTTGTCTTTGTTAAAGAAAACACCGATCTGATCAATTATCTTAAGCAGGAAGTCGTTTCAAAATTCCGGCAGGTCTCCAGTCAGCCGCTAAACCTCGATTTCGTCCGCCAGGAGATTCAGGCCTACATTGAACAGATCATCTACGATAAAACCGGTCGCCAGCCCATGGTTTTGCCTTTAGTTATTGAGGTATAATCAGACCAAAGCGTTGACGCGGTTTCCCGCCGCTAAGCTGTCTGCGACCAAGCAGCACCGCAATCCAGCGTTATNNCATTTTATAAAAGCCTAAGGCCCGGCCGGAAACGACCGGGTAAAGCAGGGTGGTACCACGACCAAACTCGTCCCTGCCTTTGGTTCTTACCAAGGGTCAAGACGGGTTTTTTATTGCCACTGTCAGAACTTTGGCCTTTTTGTCTAGTTCAAAGCAGAAAATATTTAATTGGCCACAAAAACCATCACCCTTGCCGCATGTCTTTTATAAATTTACTCAACCGGATAAAATAAATTATGCTTTACTCACATTTGTTTGGTAAAACTAGCCGTTCGGCGGGAAACAAGGCCGTTGTCGCCAGTCATCGTTTACTTCTCCAGGCGGGATATATCCGTCAATTATCCACCGGCCGCTATACCCTCTTGCCCCTGGGTTTGCGTGTCGCCAAAAAAGTGGAAGAAATCATCCGGCGCCATGTTGTCGCTACCGGCGCCCAGGAATTGGTAGTGCCCACCCTCCACCCTCTCGAGCTCTGGCAGAAAGCCAATCGTGACAAAAAATTCGGTGCCGCCATGATGAAGGTCACCGACCGCAACGGGGCCGAATTTACTCTTGGCGCCACCGCTGAAGTCGTTATGATGGATTTGGTCAACCAATTTAATGTCACCTACAAAGATCTCCCCATCAATGTCTTTCAGTTCTCCCAAAAATTTCGTGATGAAGCCCGTCCTTCCGGTGGTCTTTTGCGGGTGAGGGAGTTTGTCATGAAAGACGCCTATTCCTTCCATCAGGACGAAGCCGATTTGGTGCAAACCTATCAAAAATATTGGCAAGCCTATCAGGATATTGCCCAAGATCTTGATTTAAAAGTTACCGTGGTTGAGTCAGACAATGGCGCTATTGGCGGGTCAATCTCCCACGAATTTATGGTTGAGACGGACGTCGGTGAAGACACTATTGTTAAGTGCGATTGCGGTTATTGCGCTAATTTGGAAACGGCCAAATTTGTCCGTCAGGATATCAATCTTGGTGAACCTCAACTGCCTCTCCAAATCGTCGATCAACCGGAATGGGTGGAAACCATGGAAGATAATATTAAGCATTACGGCAAACCCAAATCGCACTACCTCAAAAACGTTGTCTACAAGGACTCTGACGGCCAGATCGTCATTGCTGTAATCAGGGGCGACCTGGCGGTTGACAAGGCCAAGCTGGCCAAGGTGTATGGCGCCAAAGGCGATCTGGAACCTGCCACCGACGATGATTTGGCCAAACTCGGCACCCGTCCGGGTTGGGTTCATTGTTGGGGGCATCCGGCAGTCTATATTGGTGACCTGTCCTTAAAAACCGTTCACAACTTTATTGGTGGTCAAAAAGAAAAAACTACTGATTCCGTTAATGTCAATTATGGTCGGGATTTTGAATGCCAATTTTTTGGTGATATCGCCCAGGCGCAGGAGGGCGATATCTGCGGGGTTTGTCAACGTTCAAAATTACGTCTGGTCAAGGCAGTTGAATTTGGCAATATTTTTAACATCGGTTACACTTACAGTCAGCCAATGGAGGGCAACTTTGTCGACAAGGACGGCAGTCTAAAAAAGCTCTATATGGGTTCATATGGCATTGGCCTTGGTCGTGCTATCGCCTGTGTGGTTGAAACCCATCATGACCAGCAGGGGATTGTCTGGCCCAAATCGGTTTCTCCTTTTGATGTCCACCTGGTTGGTCTTGATCTTTTTCATCAGGAAGTCGCTGATGCCGCTCACCGCCTTTATCGTCAGCTGTCTGATTCTGGATTGGCAGTGTTGTTTGATGACCGTCCAGACGCCACCGCTGGAGTTAAATTTGCCGATGCCGACCTGATCGGCATCCCGGTCAGGTTGTTGATTAGTCAAAAAAGCCTTGCCGGTGGTGTTGTTGAATATAAGTTGCGTTCCTCCTCCTCAATCGAAAAAATCAAAATCGATTCTGTTGTTCAATTTTTAAAAAGCTGATCATCCTCCATCCCCGGAGCGAAAATAATATATACTTTTTTTATGGCTAAACGTGGTCGAAAAAAGCGGGGCGGCCTGATTCCCCGTTTTCACCTCAAATCCTCAACTGTCCAGTCAATACTTTTTATTTTCTTTATTGCCCTCTCTCTGCTGTCGATTTTTTCTTTTTTGCAAATCGGTCCGATTCCCTCAAACTACAACCAAATCCTCAATGATCTCTTCGGCATGAATTCGGTCATGGTGCCTTTCCTCCTGGTTTTGGTTTCCTTTATGTTTGCCAAAATCAAAACACCTCTTAAGGAGGCAAATGTTTTTCTTGGCTTTTTGCTTATGTTTATTGCTTCCACCAGCCTGCTCAAACAGGGGACAGTTGGGTTGTTCTTTTGGAATCAGCTTTTGGCCCTCTTTGACCGGGTCGGCACTTTTCTTATCTTCTTTTTTCTCTTGATTGCCGGTTTCGTTATCCTCTTTGACACCTCGGTCGCCGATATTATCAAGTTTGTCGTCAAAGCCGTTTTGGTCCTCAAAAAATACACCCTCGGCAGCACCTCCAAGCGCTCTAAGAGCAAAGAATCCAAAGAAACAGTTTATGTCCAATCCGAAACCGTCCGCAAGGAGCCGGCCAAAGAAAAAGAAGACAAGGATTTTGGCGTGGTCAACATTCCGCCCGTCTTCAAACCAGTCCCTGTCAGCCCCGGACTGTCGGCTCTTTCCAAAAGCAGTGCTTCAACCAATCAGATTTGGGAATATCCGCCGTTTTCTATTCTTGATGGCAATCCCGGAGCTAGGGCCGATAGGGGAGACGTCCGCAAAAACGCCCAAGTGATTGAGCAAACCTTGGATTCTTTTGGTATTACTGCCCGGGTGGCCGAAATCAACAACAGCCCCTCTGTCACCCAATACGCCCTTGAAGTCGCCCTCGGTACCAAACTGGCCAAGATCGTTTCCCTAAGCAATGATATGGCCATGGCCCTTGCCGCCCCTGGCGGTCAGATCCGTGTTGAAGCCCCGATTCCTGGCCGTTCCCTGGTCGGCATTGAGGTCCCCAACCGCTCCCTTGAGGTTGTCCCCATCCGTCAGGTTCTCGAATCTGATGTTATGAAGCAATCCAAATCCAAAATAACTGTTCCTCTGGGTCTCGATGTTTCTGGTAAGCCGAGAGTCGCCGACATCTCCAAAATGCCTCATGTTTTGATCGCCGGTCAAACCGGTTCGGGCAAGTCGGTCTGCATCAATTCCTGGATTTCAACTATTCTTTTTCGTGCCTCTCCCGACGAAGTCAAAATGATCATGGTCGACCCGAAGCGGGTGGAGCTTACCCCCTATAACGGCATTCCCCATCTTTATACGCCTGTCATTAATGAGCCGGAGAAGGTTGTTTCTGCCCTAAAATGGGCTGTACAGGAAATGGAGGACCGCTATCGTTCTTTTGCCGAAGTCAACGCCAGAAATATTGAAGATTACAACAACAAGGCCGGTTTTCAAACCATCCCCTACATTCTCATCTTTATTGACGAATTGGCCGAAATTATGCTTTATTCCCCGGCCGAAGTCGAGGATCATATCTGCCGTCTCGCCCAAATGGCTAGGGCTGTCGGCATCCATCTTATTCTTGCTACCCAGCGGCCCTCGGTTAACATCATTACTGGTTTAATCAAAGCCAACATTCCTGCCCGTATGGCCTTTGCCGTTGCCTCCATGATGGACTCTCGGGTGATTCTCGATACCCCCGGAGCCGAAAAATTACTCGGCAGGGGCGATATGCTCTATATTCCCCCCGATATGGCCAAGCCGGTCAGGATTCAGGGTTGTTTTATCTCCGATAAAGAAACCAACCAGCTGATCGAACATCTTAGAACCCAAAGAACCGCTGACTACAACGAAGAAATAATCAGCCTCCCTGTCGCCGGCAAGGGGTCATCCAAGGCCGCTATCGGTTTGGATGGGGAAGACCGTGACGAAAAATTTGACGAAGCGGTTAAGGCTATTCAGGAATCCGGACAGGCATCTTCTTCTTTTCTTCAGCGCCGCCTCAAACTGGGCTACGCCCGGGCGGCAAGGGTTTTGGATCAACTTGAGAGGGCTGGTATTGTCGGCCCGGGTCAGGGTGCCAAACCAAGAGACATCCTCATCGCTCATAATGCCCCCAGCGAAACCGAATAAATCCTATGTATCGTGCTTCCACCCTTCTCCAGAATGCCAGAATAGACAAGGACCTTTCTCTTGAAGAAGTTTCCAAGAAAACAAAGATTTCCGTAAAATACCTAAAAGCCCTTGAGGATGAAGACGCCACCTATTTTCCCCAGGAACCATATTGCTCCCTGATGGTCAAAGATTACGCCGAATTTCTTGGCTTAAACAGTTTGCAGGTTCTAAGCCTTTTTCGGCGTGATTTTGCCCAAAAACGCAAAGTAAAAACCAAATCCCACCACCGCCTTTCCTTTACTCCCCAGGTAACTTTCTACTTTTTGCTTTTTTTGACCATTATCACTTTTGTTTCTTATTTAGTCTATGAATACGTTAAATATAACCAGCCTCCCAAACTGATTGTCAGCTGGCCGACCGAACAGCAGTTGCAAAGCAATTTGGTGGAAATTAGCGGCACCACCGATCCCGAAGCCACTGTCAGGATCAATCAGGATCTGGTGATTGTCGACCAAAAGGGTTTTTTCCAAAAGAAGATTGATTTGGGAGGCGGCTCTCTTGAAGTTGTCGTCCAGTCAAAATCACCAAGCGGCCAAACCACCACTCTCCAAAAAACTCTCTCTCCGATTTAACTCCGTTTTTCTTAAGCCATTAAGTTGTTTTTTGGTCGTCATAGTTTATACTGAATTTATGGATACCGCCCAACTGGTAATTATGATCAGCATTAGCCTCATTACCCTGATTATTCTTGCCTGTGGTGTTTGGGTAATCTTGATTATGCAGGAGTTGCGGCTCGCCCTCAAAAAAACCAACGGTATTCTCGACGACACCAAACAGGTGACTTCCACAGTTGCCCAACCTTTTAATTCTCTTTCCGAATTTGTCACCGGATTTAAAAATGGTGTTGAGCTTTTTAATTCTCTTTTCTCTAAGCCCAAAAAATCCGACAACTCAAAATGAGCCACGATTCGTCTTGCGACCATGACCATCATAGCGGTGACTTTCTTTTTGGTCTTGTCTTTGGATTGGTCATTGGTGCCATTTTGGCCATTGTCATCTACAAAAACGACAAAAATGAAGTCGTTTCCCTTCTCAAAAATAAAATTGCCAAACTGATCTCTTCTTTTTCTTATCCTCCTTCTTCCGGGCCGCCTTCTCCCTCTCTTCAACCCTCCCGTTCTGTCCACAAAAGAACAATCCCCATCAAGAAATCTGCTCCCAAAACCTTCCGTCTGGCCAAGAAAAAGTAACCAAAGCCTATAATATTGACTTATACACATATAATGTGTATAATATTCCTAAGTTACACCCAAAAGGTGTTTCTTAGGCAAAAGAGGGATTGCCCCTCATTTTTTGCTCGTTAACATCCGAAGTGAGAGGGTCCGTGTCGTTGTCGGTCAGTTCATAAAGTCCACTGGAGGTGGAAAAAATGAAACGGTTCACGAAGATCGTCTGCGTTGCGCTGGTCGCGACCATCCTCTTTGGTATGGTCCCCATGGCTCATGTTCGGGCCCAGAGCCCTACGGTTAACATCGGTGGCCAGGTTTACTACCTTGCCAACCATCTGGGGCCGGATGCCGAGGGCTGGTATGGAAGCAGTTTTTGCGGTAAGGGCCAGATCGTCAGGGTCCACCAGGGGACTTGCCAACCGTGGTATCCAAACGGTCAGGCTCTGGCCCCCGTTCAGGTGCAACCCGCACCAGCACCCCAACCGCAGCCCCAACCGCAAGTCGAGCCTCAACAGGCTGCCACCCCCGCGGCCACT
>DCTR01000013.1 GCA_002329385.1 Candidatus Shapirobacteria bacterium UBA1435 | reverse complement strand
GATATCGTCATAGTCGACAACTGCTCTAGCGATATTAAAAATTTGAAGATTCCGACGATACTCAAAAACCTCGTTGTAACCATACATAACAAACAAAACTACGGATTTGCACAAGCGGTCAACATGGGTATTAAAAAATCAAGATCAAACTATATACTACTATTAAATCCAGACTCGTATATTCCAAAACACAATGGCATAACTCAAATGCTAAAGTATCTATCGTTGCGAAAAGATATAGGCATCATCGGCGGCACAATACTGTCACCGGATTTTAAGATAACACCAAGCGCAAACATCTTCAGACCTACTATTGCATCATCCCTCTTCGTCTTCACCAACTTTCAAAAAATTTTCCCAAACAACAAGTATGCACGATCATTCTACTTCCAAAAATATACTTCAACAAGATTTCCCATAGAGGTAGACAGTGTATGTGGGGCATTTTTATTGTTTCGAAAATATATGGGGGAGGAGATGTCGGTGATGGATGATAAATATTTTCTATACCTCGAAGATGTAGATTTCTGTCTCAAAAACAAGGAACGGGGTTATAAGGTAGTATTCTATCCCAAAGCCTCAATAATCCACACCGGAGGTGGGAGTAATAGAAGTAAATATAATATACTACTAGAGCACTGGTATAAGTCGAGAAGAATACTATACAAAAAATATACACACCCCATACTATTTGCCCTAATCATTCTAATCTTTAGCACCGAAGAAACCCTCCTCCATTACTACCATCTCCTCAAAAATGAGCCCTCAAAATAATCAACCGAAAATCAGCCTTCTTCTTCTCACAAAAAACGAACAGGGCAGGGTAGGGGAGTGGCCGTCCTGGCTAAAAAAATGCCATACTATAGATGAAATCATTTGTATTGATGACCTATCTACCGACGAGACTGCCGCCACGGTCAAAGACCTTCGCTCGCCCTCACTGGCGGTTAACATCTTCTCCAGGGCGCTTGATGGTGATTTTGCTTCCCAAAGACAATTCGGACTTTCTAAATGCAAAAACGACTGGGTCTTATGGCTTGATGCCGACGAAATCCCCTCCCAGGGCCTAATCAACTTCCTAAATGACTTCCAACCGTCTTCTGATTTTAACTTTGCTTTCCCCCGCGCCGATATTTTCCTCGGTCAAACCCTGCGCCACGGCGAAACCGCCAACATGTTTTTTACCAGACTATTTAATAAACACCACGGTTTTTTTGTTGGCAAAGTCCATGAAGTATGGTCAAGTGACACAACCATCCGCAAAACCAACACCCCCATTCTCCACTGCCCCCACCACACCTTATCCTCTTTCCTAAACAAAATCAACTTCTATTCCGACATCAGATCACTCGAGCTTTTCAATCAAAAAACCAAAACCAATCTGTTCCAAATCGCCCTTTTCCCTCTCGCCAAGTTCGTCCACAACTACATATTTCGTCTTGGCTTTCTGGATTCAACTGCTGGCATAATTATCGCCCTGGGTATGAGCTTACACTCTTTTTTAGTTCGCGCTAAACTATGGCATCTTTGGCAAAAACAATCATCTACCTTATCCTGATCGCCTTTCCTTTTGGCCAGCTTTTTCGTCTTGATCTTTTTGGCTATAGTTTCCCCCTCATCGACCCTTTGATTATTGCCTTGGGCATTGTTAACTTTTTGTATCACCGCCAGCATCACCTGCCCGCCCAAAACCGCGCCTTCGCCATTTTCTGCCTCTTTTCGGTTATCAACAGCCTGATACACTACTTCTTCTTCCGTCTTGGCACTCTCGCCACCTCCCTCTATCTTGCTCGTCTGCTGGCTCTGGTCTCACTTTTAATTTACCCGGTCTCCCGCCATCTGGACCAAAAACTAAACCGCTTCACTGGCCTTGTTTTAGTCACCTGTGTCGGCTTTGGCCTTATTCAATATTTCCTTTGGCCGGATTTCACCACCTTCAGTGCTTTAAACTGGGACCCGCATCTCAATCGCATCGTCGGCAGCTTTCTTGACCCCACCTTTACCGCCCTGACCTACCTGATGTTTTTTATCCGTCTTTTCTTTTCTCTTCCCCAAAACCGCCTGCTTCTTGTCATCTGTTATCTGGCTATCAGCCTGACCTACAGCCGCTCCACCCTCCTCTCTCTAATTTTCTTCTCGGTTTTTGTTTCCCTAAAAACCCACAAACCAAAAATTTCTCTCTACGCCCTGGTTATCGTCACTGCCACCATTTTTCTTCTCCCTCGTCCGCCAGGGGAGGGAACCAAGCTTGAACGGACGTCAACCATAAAGGCAAAATTGGTCAACTATCAAGAAGGTTTATCGTTATTTTTCCGTTCGCCTCTAATCGGCCATGGATACAACAACATCTCTCAAGTCAGACAAATTACCAACCCCTCCTCTCACGCCAACAACGGTTTCGATGGCAGCCTCCTGACCATTCTGGTAACTTCTGGAATCATCGGCGGCTATTTTTTTATCCTCGGCCTCGGTCACGAACTCAAGCACCCAAATCTCGCTTACCAGTCCATTCTCATCGCCGTCCTAACACATTCACTTTTTGCCAATTCTCTTCTCTACCCCTGGGTCTTCTTCTTAGTCGCGGTTTCTAAAAGTCGTAAGTCAGAATAATTTTCTTTTTTGCTTCATTGCCGGCATTATCTTTCACTGTAATCTCCACCTCGTTTTTCCCCGAATTTAGCTGCAATTTTAATTTAAACTTTCCCTCGCTATCGATCACCGCCATCCTGCCGTTAATGATTACAATCGCTCCTTTTTCCGTTTTTCCGATTACATCAAAATCNNTTATCTACTGTCAATTCGCTTTCCACCGGATTAAGCATCTCAAACTCGGGCGCCCGATCGTCAAAAACTATATCGATTATCTTTGATACGTCGCTCCTCCCCCCCCTTTCCGCCGTTGCAATCGCCCCAAATTCGTTACTCCCCCTCTCCAGGTCAACCCCCTCAAACCTAAACTCGCCCACCTCGTTTGCCTTTATACTCCCCATCGACACATCGTTTTTGAGCAACTCCACCTCCACATTGGCTTCCGCCAACCCCCCAATATTTATTTTGCTAGTATTCGTCGCCTCAAAAGGCAAAACAATTCTTGGCGGCAAAGGCGGCAATACTTTTTCACCACCGTCTTTGCTGTTTTTCATTTTAGTCTCACCCAAAAATATTGAAAATTTCACCAACAGCGGCAAGCCAAATACTAAAATCAACACAAAAACAATTACCGTCAAGACCCCAAGCAGAATTGTCTTTTTGGTTATATCCTCGTCACGGTTTCTCTCCAACCTCGATCTTTTGAATTCGGGCATATGGTTTAAATATTCTAACTTATTTATACTCCGTCTTTTTGCTCACGGAGCCGATAGGTAGAATCGAACTACCGTCCACGGTTTACGAAACCGTTGCTTTGCCACTAAGCTATATCGGCATTTGGTGACACCATCGGGAGCGGCTAGAGGGAATCGGACCCNNCGTTTTACCACTAAACCATAGCCGCGCGCCCTAATTCTAACACGAAAAAGCCCCGCCCTTTTACGCCCTATTTTGGTATTTCCAGTACCATCCCTATTTCGATCAAATTCGGATCAGCAATCAACCGCCTGTTTGCCTGCCAGATTTTTGTCCAGCTAAAACCGTCCCCATAGCTTTGCACCGCTATTTTCCATAGGCTATCACCCCTGATTACCTTGTATTGCCCTCCGGTAAGTATTTTGTTTTCTCCAGCCGTTGCCTGCCCGACCGCTACCGCTGGCATCACCAGCTTTTGGCCGGGAATCAATAGACCGGCATTGGTCAACTTGTTCAGTTTGGCAATTTCCGTCCAACGGTATCCTGTCTTATAATAATTTTCCGAAATCTCCCATAAGTTGTCGCCTGACCTCACCGTATATTCCCAACCCCTGTTCGACGCCATTGTCTCCCTGGGCTCACCGCCTGGCGCCACAGTCCCCACAACCGATGTCGGCTGGTCCTGTATCGAACTTATCCCCGGTAAATCAATTACCCCCTTCCTTTTTTGAAAATAGTTAAACACCAGTCCAATAATCACCACCACTATCAATAAGCCTAAAAACATACTCACCGCTTCCTCCGAAAAACCCGACCTGTTTGTTTGATTTTCTGCCATATTATACGTTAATTTTTAGTCCTAACCGGGGAGAGTCAGT
>DCTR01000045.1 GCA_002329385.1 Candidatus Shapirobacteria bacterium UBA1435 | reverse complement strand
AATTACCTCATCTTTCGATGAGCTATGTTCCGCTTTGGAGTACGTTCCTATCTATTACTCACCCGTTTGCCACTGGACCCGTGCGTAGCACGAGAAATTCCAAAGACCAATTTGATAACCCAATACATAGACATCTGAATAAAAAAGAAAGATTAGGAGTCTTGATGGTTGAAAATGGTTTGAAATACCTCGTGCTACACACAAATCCCGTTCGACTTGCATGTCTTAGGCACACCGCCAGCGTTCACCCTGAGCCACGATCAAACTCTTAGTACAATTTCCTTCAATAAATGAAGGATGATTTCGAAAAATAACCCGAAGTTATCGGGGTCATCTTTCTGGCACTAACAGCCGTGGCCTTAAACGCACTTTCGAAATTTCAAAGATCAAAAAACCGCTTACTGCGGCTAGTAGAGATATTATAATACAAACCGGCCAAAAATACAGCAAGATAGATTATCGACGATCATTAGACCGCAGATTGGAGAGGTTGTAGCGGGTCTGGTAGCCGTGGGGAAGGAGTTTAAGAAGAGAAGTAATCTGGTAATTACCATGTAAATCGCTACAGATAACATCAATATCCTGATGGTTGATCTGATAAAACTGGAGGAGGTATTGCAGACAGACACCGCAGGGAAAGATTGGGCGACGATCGACAACAGCAATGGCCTTAAAAAGACAATGACCGTTGACAACGGCGTGGTCGATGGCGGCTCTCTCGGCGCAAACACCAAGGCCGGAAATGATGGATTGAATAATACAGCCGCCATAGATTTGGTCGTCACTGGTCAAAACGGCGGCGCCTATCCGGTGACGGGAACGGACAAGAAAACTTCGCCGGCGATGATCAAGAGCAACTTCAATCAGACGATCAATCTGGGGTTGGCTAATCATAGCGATATTATATCCCAAACTACAGACTAATAAGATTGACGCCAGGCAGAATGGAAAGCGATTCCTGGTCGGCGGAGGTAAAGATGGTCTGGTAATGAAGGCAAAGCTGGGTGACGAGCAGACGGTTTTGGGGGTCAAGCTCGGAAAAAATGTCATCCAGAAGCAGGATGGGGTGGACGGAATATTTCAATTGGTAAAAATCTATTTGGGCAAGACGAAGAGCGAGAACGGCCAACCGTTGCTGGCCGCGGCTACCCCAAAAGGCCAAATTTTTGTCGTCAGAAAGAAAGTCGGCACTGTCGAAGGAAAAGTCATCATGATGACAGCCAGAGCGGGTGAAGCCCCGAAGAAGATCAACGGAAAAATTAGCCTGAAGGCTTTGTTGGGTGAGATAAGAAGGGCGGTAGTTAATGGAAATCCGTTTGATCTCCTGGTTGGGATGGGAGGAAAAAAACCGGTTAAGGTGACCAATAAAGGCAGACCGATACTGATGGATAATGAGGTCATTTTTGATCAAGGACTGATCCCAATAATAGGTTTCGGAGGGAGAAGCTTTTTTTTCACGGATAAGGTCTAGAAGTTCGTTGCGGTGCTTGAGAGCGCGGTTGAATTGAGAAAGGGCAGAAACGTAACGCCATTCAAGAGAGGTAAAGACCTGATTAATAAAATCACGGCGCCGGGAAGGGGAACCAGCAACCAGGCGGATATCTTCAGGGTGAAAAACAACTGAAGGCATAAAACCAAGATATGTTTTCCTGGTTTTGGTAACGCCATCAATGAAGAATTTACGGGAAATGCTCTGATGGCCGTCGGACTGGCCAATCAGCTTGACCTCGACATCGGAGACAGACTGACGGCGGTTGACCTGGGCACGAACCAGGGCAAAATGATTTTGCCAGTTGATTAACTTAGAGAGAGAGGAAGACCGAAAGCTGACACCCGCAGACAGAAGGTAAATGGCTTCGACAACATTGGTTTTGCCGGAACCATTTTTGCCTAAAATCAAATTAGCTGAAGGCGAGAGGGAAAAAGATTGATTTTGGTAGGAACGAAAATTATTGAGATCCAGTCTGATAATATACATAGTGGAATGGCTAAAGATATCATAATTCCAGAAATCAAACTTTTTAGGGTAAAAAAGGTAAAGGTCGATGGGACTTTTCTCAATTACGCGGTGGCAGGAAAGGGTAAGACGATAATAATGGTGCACGGCTGGACGAACAACTGGATGGGTTTTTCGCCGGTGGGGAAATATTTGAGAAAAAAATATAAGACAATACTGGTTGACCTAGTTGGATATGGTGATAGCGGCCGGGTGAAGAAATATGATCTAGTGGGCCAGGCAAGTTATCTGAAAATGATGATGGACAAGCTTAAGCTTAAAAATTGCTGTTTAATCGGACATTCGATGGGGACATTCGTGGTTTCAAAATTTTATGAAATGTTTCCGAATGATGTGGAAAAAATAATATTGATCGGGGCAGTGTTTAAGAGCGGCAGAAAGAAAAGACTGATGAAGGTTACAGAGAAGTTTTATAGACTTATTTCTAAGAGGGAAAGGGCAATGAAGATAGTGAAAAAGATAGTAGACCACGAGCTTTATTCTTACATTACCAGCAAATATATCAATATGTATAAATACGATAAGGAGATTATAGAAAAATATGGAACAATAGGAAAAATAAAACTGTCGAAGGAGGCCTATACTCAAATGGGGGCAGAGGTGGCGGGGGCAAATATAGAAAAGATGATCGAAGGAAACAAGTTGCCAATAATGCTTATATACGGCAAATACGATAAGATAACTGATATGAGGCAAGCCAGGACGGTTTTGGGTAATAAAGGCGACTATCTATGGAGAGAAATTGACGAGGCGGGGCATATTGTGACGGTAGAAAAGCCAGCAGAAGTGGCAAAAACGATTATTGATTTTGTGGGCTAGGGGTGATCTGGATAATAAAAAAACTATACAAATCGCTGGACAACAACAGCTGGCAGGGGTTGCTGGAAAGAACCAAAAAAAGAGGCGAAAGAATGAGGTGGAGATGGCTGTATTACCTTGATAAAAAAATTATCGGGCTGGGGGCGATGTTAAAGAAGTGGGTAATGCTGGAGAAAAAAATTGATGAAGTCGGTTTGCCGGCAGTGTCGAGAGAGCTTTTGGAAGAGCTGGGGATTCGGATAGAAATAGACAGGCCAGTCGATAAATGGACAGACGGGAAGAGAGGGGTAATTTTTTTGGGATTAAATCATGAGTCAATCATCGAGCCGATACTGGCCTTTTCGATAATGGGCAGAAGGGATGTAAATCTAATCAGTGGACAGACATTTACGAGGCTGGGGAGAAATTTTGCCAAAAGCGTGTTGCCGGTAATGCAGAGAAAATACGCCTGGAATTTTCAGAAAAAATCAATTGTGGCGATACATGGAATGCTTTACAGGGCGGAAAATTTAAGCCTGGAAGATGTGGATCGGATTAACAGAAGCACTTTTGACAAGATAGCGGAAAAATTAAAAAATAAAGAAGCGGTAATACTTTTTACTATGGGCGGTCACAAGATGGACGGCAAATGGGGCAGGGGGATTGAGGAAATGATCAGGCGGATAGAACCAGAAAAAAGGAAGGAAATAGACATGGTGCCATTATATTTTTCGGGACTAAGGAGGTTGAAGCTGTTTTGGAGAATGCGTAGGGCGGCAATGGGTAAAAAGAGTAAAGAATGGAAAATAAAAGTAAAAATAGGTGAAATATTGAATATGGGAGAGGCAGTTAAGGACGAGAAAAGGCTGACAGATGGAGCTTTCGTCAACTGGTTGAGGGAAAAATATCTGATCGACTTTGGCTACTTAAGGCCATCAAGGGTGACGACGAGATAAAGTCCAGCGGGCAGGAGTCGAACCTGCCTAGATCGGTTTTACAGACCGACGCATAACCGCTTTGCTACCGCTGGTAAGATGAAGTGATTATACCAAGAAAGATCAGACAAAGTATAATAATCCAGATGGAAAAAATGAAGTTAAAACTGATTTCGTGGAACGTAAACGGAATCCGAGCGGCAATAAAGAAGGGGCTGTGGGAGTATGTGAAAAACGAAGGGGCAGATATTTATTGCTTTCAGGAGACAAAAGCATTTCCGGAACAGGTGCCGATGGCGGGGTGCCCAAAAGGCTATATCCCCTACTGGAACCCGGCAAAAAAGGCGGGTTATTCGGGGGTGATGACTTTAACCAGAATCGAACCAAAAAGGGTGATCTTGGGAGACAGAGATAACGACTGGGACGACGAGGGCAGAGTGATAATTACCAAATTTGACGAATTTACTTTACTTAACGTCTACTTTCCAAACGGCAAAAAAGATAAAGCGAGATTAAATTATAAACTGGAGTTTTATGAATACTTTTTGAAATATATTAACAGACTGCGCGATGGTGGTGAAAAAATTATATTTTGCGGGGACGTGAACACCGCCCATGAAGAGATAGATTTGGCCAGGCCAAAAGAAAATGAAAAAGTATCAGGATTTTTGCCAATCGAGAGAAAATGGTTAGATGAATTAGAAAAAAATAGATACAAGGACACCTTTAGGGAGTTGCATCCAAAAGAAATCGATTACTCCTGGTGGGATATGAAAACGGGGGCGAGAAAAAGGAACGTGGGATGGCGAATCGACTATGTGTTCGCAGAAGAAAAGCTGGCAGGAGAAATCAAAAAGGCGTTTATCAGAGGAGAGATTGAAGGAAGCGACCATGCGCCGGTGGGAATTGAGTTGGAGTTAGGACAGTGGGGCTGATTGCTGGTCAATAGATGATTTTTTGCTCATAAGATTGGCTAAAATAGAAATGATGAGCGTGTTTAGGAAGGGAATGGTAAGGTGGATGGAAGTGCCA
Organism: Candidatus Shapirobacteria bacterium UBA1435; assembly: GCA_002329385.1. Lineage (GTDB taxonomy): Bacteria > Patescibacteriota > Microgenomatia > UBA12405 > UBA12405 > UBA1435. The sequence goes on along the minus strand of DCTR01000045.1, from coordinate 707 downwards.
AGAAGATGGTTAAAAAGATAGTTGATGACGACGTTGTCGATAAAAATTAATAGAGTGTAAATAAAAAGGGAGTTGACATAGGCGGTTTGAAAGGATAGTTGGTGGCCAAAGAACCGGCTGGCGAATCGAGCGACAGAGGCATACCAGAGGTTGTTCAACAAAAAGAGAGGAAAAAGAAAAATGGCGACTAAAAAAGGAAGCCAGTAGTATGCCTGGGAGGAAAATTTAAGAACAAAAGGCAAGGCGGTGGTGACAAAATTATCGATAATCTGACGGTTGATCTCGAGGTTGAGATTTGGGTCGATTTTTTGAATCTTTAGCCCAGAGGATTGATCGGGATAGACGAAGAAATCATCGCCGACCAGAGCCAGGGGTTGGCAAAGGTGCTGGTAGTCGGAAAGATAATTCTGCGGCTGGGTGGCAGAATTGTCGAAAACAATACCCTCGATAGAACGGGAACTGACAGTCAAGCAAAACGGACCAGGGCGGTTGTAGGTAACCTGACCGTTTTTTACGGTAATGGTGAGGTCGAGAGGGAAATTCTGGATGAGACTACGGTCAATTAAGCCAGGCAACTGATCGATTATTTGCTGATAGCGAGAATAGGGAAGGACGAGAACAAACCAAGCGCTGGGAATTAAGGTGACTAAGAAAAGAAACAGACCTAGAAGAGAAGATGATAGTTTCATTATTTAATTAACGGCCTA
>DCTR01000025.1:588-5277 GCA_002329385.1 Candidatus Shapirobacteria bacterium UBA1435 | reverse complement strand
GCCAAACCAGCCCCTCCTCCCGGCCAACCGCCACTCCCACCCCGATTCCCTTTGAGCCGCTTTTGGACTATCGGTCGTCTTCCCGCCAGCTAAAACTGACCGTCCAAAACATTCCCGATTCTTTTGTCCAAAACAGTCAAAACCGCCTAGATTACGAAATTCTCTATACCACCTCTTCCGGCCAGCAGGGGATTGCCGGCCAGATTCCCGCTACTGGCGTCTTGCCTCCTTCCGTCTCCCGTGACTTCTATCTTGGCACCTGTTCCGAAAACGGCGTTTGCACTCCCCAGCTTGGCATTGGCAGTTCCTTTGTCCTCAACCTTACCACTATAATGGATGGTAGTTCGCATCCTCAAACCAAAACCTTTGATTTCTGACATGAAAAAATTTACCATCCTTTTCTCTTTTCTCTTTTTTCTTCTGCTTGCTCCCCCTGTCCGTGCCGTTGACCTAAACGTCAATTGCCCCGGCACCGGCTCTTGCTCTGTTTCCGGCCAATCGCCTTTATTTTCTTCCGCCGCCGACGGCCTGTGGTANNCGGTCGCACCCTCACCAAGACTTTTTCCATTGTCAACGGTTCTGCCGATTCCCAGCTTATCGGTCTTCGTTCCTCCCGAAACGGCGGTCAAAGCATTCTTGAAGATGTTCTCTTTGTTAGCCTGGTTCGCTCCGGGCTGATTTGGTCTGGCTCACTCGTCGATTTCAATCAGGCCGGCGAAATCCAGATTGCCACTCTTTCTCCAGGTTCTTCGGCAGTTTTTAGCCTCACGGCCTCAATGGAAACTTCCGCCGCCAATCAATACCAAAACCTCCAATCGGTTTTTGACCTGATCCTGGGTTTTATTTCCCGTGAAGTTCCCGCTCCCACCGCCACTCCCACCTTCACCCCTTCTCCCACCCCCACCGTCTACGAAAATCCCCCCTCCGGCATCATCCTAAACGAAATTATGGCCAATCCCCCCTCCGGCAAGGAATGGGTGGAAATCCATAATTCCAACCCCTTTCCCGTCAGGCTTAAACAATGGTATCTCGACGATTCACCCGCCTCTGGCGGCAGTTGCTCCCCCCGCAACCTGAATGTTGTCGACCTTTCCGCCTTTGGTTTTTACGCTTTTGAATATCCGAATGACTGTCTTGACAATGGCGGCGATATCGTTCGTCTTCTTAACCACGACGGCATTTTGACCGACTCCAAAACCTACGCCGCCGCCGACGTTTCCACTGCCAATTCTTATTCCCGTCAATCGGCCGGCAACTGGTGTCTGGCCTCTCCCTCTTTTGAATTGGCCAACAACCCCTGCCTTGGCGCTTCTCCCACCTTAACTCCGACCACTGCTCCCGGTATCGGTGGTGACGACGGTTCGACTGCCCTCAACGGCACCGCCTCGGCTCCGGTTTGTTCCGACTCTGCCCCCCTCCCTCCCCAAAGCCTGACCGCCGTTCTTCAGTCTCCCACTTCCGCTCTTCTCTCCTGGGGCCATCCCGCTTCTTCTTTTACCTCCTATTTGGTTGCCTACGGCCCTCAGCCGGGTGTTTACCTTTACGGCAACCCCAACATCGGCAACGATAATTCTTATGTTGTTTCTTCCCTCTCTCCCGGTGTCCGCTATTGCTTCGTCGTCCGTGCTCAAAACGGTTGCGCTCCCGGTCCTTTTTCCAACGAAGTCTGTGTCAACCCCGCCTCCACCCTTCCTCCTCCCCCGGCTCCTGTTTCCGGTTTTGCCGAAGGTGTTTTGGGAGAGCAAACCCAGTCTTCGCCTTCTTCCCCGGCCGCCGGTGGTGCCGTCGAAGGCGCCGCCACCACCTGCCCCAATCCCTATTTGCCCGTTCTCTTCCTTCTTGCCCTATTGCTTAATATTCTTTATCTTCGCGCTAAAAAAACCTCCATGCCTCCCGCCCCCATTCATCTCGCCCTGGCCTTCCTTCTCTCCCTTATCTCTTTTGCCGTTGACTTTTGGCTTCTAAAAACCCGCTGTTGCCAGTCTCCTGCCTTGCTTTGCCGCTACTATTATCTTGGCGCTGTCGCCTCCTTCCTTCTGCCCGCCGTTTTCTACCTCTACCGTCCTCAAAAATAATCTCTGATTGCTTGTTTGTCCGCTTTATTTTCACTATACTGATTATGTGAATTGGTCACGCTGGTTTATTCCCCAGGAGAGCAATAACTACAAAGCCCTGATTCTCCAGCCAAGTTTCCTTGGTCTGATTATCGCCTTCTACCTCCTAAATCAGTCGCTGATCAAATCCCTCACCATTATCAGGCCGGGGATTTTGGGTTATTCTTCCGAAATTAGTGTCCAGAAGGTTTTGGATCTTACCAACGCCCAAAGGGTCCAAAACGGCCTTTCCCCCCTAAAATACAACGCCCTGCTTTCCCAGTCGGCCGCAGCCAAAGCCAACGACATGTTTGCCAACAACTATTGGGCCCATGTTTCTCCCACCGGTGTCAACCCCTGGCATTTTTTCCGCCAGGCCGACTACCAATATGCCGTTGCCGGTGAATNNGACTTTTACGATACCGACTCCATGGTCAAGGCCTGGATGAAGTCCCCCACCCACCGGGCCAATATTCTTCACGACCGCTATCAGGAAACCGGTATCGCCGTCGTCAACGGTGTTTTAAACGGTGTCAAAACTACTCTGGTGGTTCAGCACTTTGGTGTTCTCCAAAATTCTCTACGCGCCGCTCTCCCGCCTCCGTCAACCGAAATCGAGCCGCCTCTGGCGGTTGAGCCTGCTCCCCAGTCTCCGGTTGTTTTGGCCGAAAATTCCCCTGCCTCTTCGCCCCTTATCAGTCCTCTTGCCCTAAGTAAGGCCATCGGNNATCGGCGGTTTCCTTTTCGTTGTCATCATTAGCGTCCTGCTTATCGACGGCTATCTTACCCTCAAGCGGGGGACTCGTCGCCTTTCCGGCTCCGATGCCGGCCATGTCAGCTTTTTGGCCATCATCCTTCTTTTGTTATTGTTTAGCCGGCAGGGTACAATTTTCTGATGACTATCTTCAAAGAGATCGAACAAAAGCCTCTTGAATACCTGGCCCTCTTTGCCATCCTCTTTTTGGGTGCCATCCTTTTTCTGTTTTTTAGCTACGACTCCCATGGCCAGCGGCAGGCAATCTACTTTACCTCGATTGCCTATTTTCTCTGGAGCATTTATCACCACCATCGCCGTGGCGATTTGCACCCCAGCATTTTGATCGAATATTTGGTCATTATCCTCTTCGCTGTCGTTTTGCTCACCGGCACAGTTTTTTAGTCTCTTCTTCCTGCCACTTTTTTATTTTTTTCGGATCGCCCGACAAAAGCACTTCCGGCACCTTCCACCCCCGGTATTCCTGCGGCCTGGTGTATTGGGGGTACTCGATTGCCCGAAGCCCCTGGCCGTCAATTTCTTGAACGGAAAAACTTTCCTGTTTGCTCGACTCGTCTTTGCCCAAAACTCCCCCCACTAGCCTTGCGGTGGCGTCAATCATCACCATCGCCGGCAGCTCTCCGCCGCTAAGCACATAATCGCCAATCGACACCTCCTCGTCCGCCAACTCGTCGGCCACTCTTTGGTCAACCCCCTCATAATGCCCGCAAATCAGCACCAAATTATCCAATTTAGACCATTCTTCCGCCATTTTTTGATCAAACCTTTTTCCCCTGGCCGAAGTCAGCACAATTTTCCGTTTTCTGGTTTTGTTTTTTTGGTAGTCGTCTCCCACCACTCCCTTAAGTGCCTTATCCACCACGTCCACCCTGATTAACATTCCCACCCCGCCCCCAAACGGTCTGTCGTCAACCGCCCCGTAGTCGTTCCATGCCCAGTTGCGCAGATTGTGAACCTTAAGTTCGATTATGCCCTTGCTTATTGCCCTCCCAATAATGCTTTCCCCAAAAGGTGACTCAAACATTTTTGGAAACAGGCTGATCACTTCAATTTTCATCTGTCAATATTTTATCTCGATCTTCGCCTGATTTCATCCAAAAATTCGTCCGATCTCTCAAAGCCGTGTTCCTGCGCCAGCCGGTCTTCGGCCAGCCCCCTTCTATCTTTTCTCGATTTAATTTGGTCTTCCCCGACCGTATAAACCGTTTCGCTAATTTTTACCAGCTCCACCACCCTTGGTCGTCTTTTTGGTCTGTCTTTGCCGTTGGAAGTCGAAACAAAACATCGGTAGCTTACGTCTTTTAGGCGGTCGTATCTTCTGACCTCGGCCATCACTTCCGCCATCACCTCCTTCTCGTAGGCTTTTTGTTCTTCTTCAGACCACTTTTCGCCGCTCATGGGGCAAATTATATCATTTACCCCCCAATCATCTTGTTATATACTAAACACATGAAAGCTTCCCCAAAAACATCGGTGGCTGTTATCGTCATCCCCACCTACAAGGAGGCCGACATTATCGGCCACACCATCGATTATCTCTGCACCAAAACTTTTCCCGCTATTAAGGCCAAAAAAGGTGTAACCCAAGATTGGCAAATGAAGATTTTGGTGGTTGACGGCAATTCTCCCGACGGCACCGGCCAGGTGGTTTTAGCCAAGTCGAAGGAGCATCCCCATGTCTATCTTTATACCGAAACCAGCAAAGACGGCATTGGCGCCGCCTATCTGAAGGGTTTTAAATATGCCATCGACAAACTTGACGCCGATTTTGTTTTCGAATTCGACTCCGACCTTCAACATCCTCCTGAAACCATTCCTGTC
>DCTR01000025.1:0-507 GCA_002329385.1 Candidatus Shapirobacteria bacterium UBA1435 | reverse complement strand
TTTTTGATGTTTTTTCCCGGCCGCAATTTTTGGCGTGTCACCGACCCCACCACCGGCCTGAAGGTTACCCGCGTCAGGGGATTTGTCGATCATTTTGATATGGATTATTCCCATCTGCTCACCCGTTCTTTTGGCTACAAACTCCAGCTACTCTATCAGACCCTAAAAATGGGGGCCAAATTTACCGAAATTCCCCTCAAATTTCAGTTAAGGACTACCGGCGAGTCCAAAATCGAGCCGCAAACCGCCAAAGAAATCTTTACCGTGGCTCTGAAGCTTCGTTTTTTTGATTCTGCCACCCAGAAATTCCTAAAATTTGGCGTCGTTGGCGGTTTTGGCTTTTTGATTAACTTCTTCGGCCTTAAGTTTTTTAACGGTATCTACAAAAATTTTGCCCTGCCTATCGGTCTGGTCAACTTTTTGGCCAATGCCACCGCCTCGGAAATTTCCATTATTTCCAATTTCACCTTCAACAATCTCTGGACTTTTGCCCAGGATCGGATCACT
>DCTR01000033.1 GCA_002329385.1 Candidatus Shapirobacteria bacterium UBA1435 | reverse complement strand
GCGGATGGATCACCTCCTTTGAGGCATCAACAAGGCCATAAGCCTTGTTAAGTCCGACGTTTCGTCGGACCTCAAACTCTTTCTGGTGCTAACAGTTCTGACCTTAAACCACTTTCGAAATTTCAAAATCAGCTTTTCTCACGATCAAAGTATCGTTACCCCCAAGACTTTTTCGATCAATTGGGCGACAAAGTAGCTCACGAATACTATCAAAAACCCAACCACTCCTGCTTTTATTTTTCCGTATCCTCCCTTTGATTTTGCCTGGTCTCCCGCCGCCGTCATCAACTCAAACCCGCCAGCGATTATCATCAACAGCATCGCTATTCCGGCAAAGGTATAAACATATCCCAATAAAGAGGTAATAACTTCTCCCAAATTGGTAAATCTCAACGGGTCATCGGGTAGTTTGGCGTCCATCTTACGAGATTCCTGGAATTACTAATATCTTTAGAGTAATTAGTCTAATTATAAATATGGCGAATATCGACACCACCAGTCCCTTAATTGCCGCCGTTACTGTTTCCTGTGCTCCCTGTACTGCCTTTGGATCGCCGCCCGAAGTTGCCATCTGAATAAAACCATACACCATCAGCAAAAAAGCCACTGTTCCAGCTATTCCAAAAACATAGGGTAATAGCGTTGCCACCAGTCCTGTCGGCCCGCTGATTTCCACCGGTAAACACCCAAGCGCCGTATAAATTTTTGGATTTGTCCCGGGGTTACCCGTTGGGTTTCCCGACGGATCGCAAAATACGTTTGTCGCCGCCTCCGCCTGGCCACAAAATATCGACCCCATCATTACCAAACCGACGGCAAAAACTGCTATTTTTCCCCATCTCATGCCAATAGTATATCAAATGCTAAAATCAATCTGTGTACTTAAAATTCTCCTTAGTCCTGTCATTTTTTTTAACTTTCGCCTCTTTTTTCTTTTCGCCACCTTTCGCCTCTTCCAAAACGATCGACGAAGAGATCAATGAAATCAGCCGGCAAATTGCTGACCTCGAAAATGCTATCTCCCCCCTCAAAAAAGAGTCAGCCAGCCTCCAGCAAAAAATAAACTCCGCCAAAATTCAAATTAGCAAAACCGAAAGCCAAGTCCAGGATTTATCCAAAAGGTTAATCGACAAGGAATCCGACCTGGAAGTTCAAAAAATTTTGCTTTCTTCCCGGGTTCGCCGTTATTATATTAATTCCAAAAAATATAACCCCCTGCTGATTTTTTTCTCTGCCGCCGCCTCCACTGACCTGGTCCGCCAATACAGCTGGTATCAATCGGTCATTTCTCAAGACAAAGCCACAATCTCCCGTTATATCCAGGACATTATCACCCTAAATCAAAACAAGGTCCGGCTCGAGGCGGAAAAACTAAAACTGGCCAGCCTGAAACAAAACATGGAATCCCGTTTTGGCTTTCTAAGCGGTGAGATCAAAAAGGCCGAAGACTACAAAAAAGTCTTAAGTCAGCGGCAGCAACAGTTGATTGCTGAAAAAAACGCCATGTTTAACACCTCTGTTGGTGATGTTTCCGTCTCCGACGATCCTGCCTCAAGGGTCGACTACAATCCTGGTTTTTCTCCCGCTTTTGCCGCCTTTTCTTTCGGCGCCCCCCACCGCAAAGGAATGAGTCAGTTTGGCGCCTTTGGCCGAGCCAAAAACGGCCAGAATTATGAGACCATCCTAAAGGCTTATTATGGCGACATTCGCATCGAAACCGTCGATATGCCCGGCTCCATCAAAACCACCGTCGGCGTTTTGCCCTTTGAGGATAACTATCTTGTCGGTATCGCCGAGATGCCCGCCAAGTGGGGAGAGGATGGTGGCATGGAAGCCCTAAAAGCCCAGGCCATTGCCGCCCGCACCTACGCCCTAAACAGCACCGGCTGGAGCATGTCTAATCGCAACTCCACCGGCACCATTTGTGTCACCGAAGCTTGCCAGGTCTACAAAACTTCTCGTCTCAATAGTCCTGGCCTGTGGAAAAATGCTGTCGCCGAAACCAGGGGAAAAGTAATTGTCAGCAATAAAACCAGTAACATCTTTTCTACCTTTTACGCTTCCACTGCTGGTGGTGCCATCAATGGCTACACTTCCAACGACCATTCCGTCTCCCAGACATGGGATACAAAATGCGGCAACCAATCCTGTTGGCCAAACGAGGCCTATGAAAAAGTTGCTGGGTCCGGTTGGTTCTACAAAGGTTGGTACAAAACCCGCTCCAATCTTTCTTGTGGCCGTTCCCACCCCTGGCTCAATCAATCCGAGTTTGCCGACATCCTCAATGCCGTTCTTTATTTTTCTAACACTCACGATTCAACCCACCTATCCCAGTATGACACCGGTGGTTGCTTTGGCGGTCGCGACCCGGACTCCTGGAGTCCCGACGAGCTAAAACGTCAAGTTGCCGACAAGGGTGGTCCCATTTCCGCTGTCAATTCTATTCTTGTCGATTATTCCACTGCTGGCTATACCCAGAAGGTTCGTTTTTCCACCGACAAAGGCGATTTTGCCTTTAATGGCGATGAGTTCAAGGAGATATTTACTCTTCGCGCACCCGGTGCCATCACTCTCAAATCTTCCCTTTTCAATATTGAGAAAAAATAATCCCCCCTACAATGATCCTCGTCTACGCTTTCTCCAATCGGTGGGGGACCAACGTTTCCCGTCGCACCTTACTCGAGCTTGAAAAGCTTATTCCCCGCTCCGATACGATTAATTACCAGCCGGTTTTCTCCCACCCGCAGAGTTTCTACCAGAAATATATCAAAGGCAGTCGTTACCAACTAATTCTTGGACTTGGTGACGGTTTTCATTCCCAGACGAAAATCAGAATAGAAACCTCTGCCCGCAACCTCTATTGTCGAAGTTCAATTATTCCTTTTGCTCCTATTTCACTAGAAATCAGCCTGCCGTTACTCGATTTTGTCGACACCTCTGTCTTTTCCGTTAGTGAAAACATGGGTAGCTATCACTGCAACTGGCTGGCTTTTCAGACCCAATACTATCTTGGCCACTACTCTCCTGCCACTAAACATTTGTTTCTCCACCTTCCCCCTCGCGGCCTCTCTCCCCGATTGGCCGAAAACATTGCTGTTTTGTTAAAAAATAACCGGATGCTAAAATAGCTTATGCCCCGTTCCAGAGATCTTGATGAAATTGCTCCAGATGAAGTGGTCAAGCCGTCACCAAAACTGGAGCCAGCCAGCCAGCCTTCCCCTTCAATCGCCCATCCACTGCCTTCCTCGGATTCCAAATCTGCCAATCTCAAGTTTCGCCAAAAGGTCTATGAGCTGATTCAAGGCAAAACCACCAGCTCCTTGTCGGCATTTTTGGCCCGGCCAAAAGTTTTTACTTTCGACACTCGCGAAGACGACGAAGAAATAATTCTCGTCCTCCGCCGCCATTGGTTTACCAATCTTCAGTGGGTATTTATTGCCCTGATTATGATCATTGCCCCATCTTTGTTATCCTTCTTTCCCCTGATTTCCTCTTTTCCTGGTAACTATCAGTTTATCTTTATTGTCTTCTGGTATTTGATCACTTTTGCCTTTGCTTTCGAACAATTTCTCTCCTGGTATTTTAATGTTTTCATCGTCACCGAAGAAAGGGTTGTCGACATCGATATGTATAACCTGCTCTACACCAAAGTCTCTGAGGCCAAAATATCCATGATTCAGGATGTCACCGCCACCCAGGGCGGCGTCAGTCAGACTGTGTTTAACTATGGCACCATCCTTATTCAGACCGCCGCCGAGATTCCTGTTATTAAGGTTGAAAAAATCCCCAACCCCAATCTGGTAATCAAAGTCCTCCAGCAGATGAGAGGGGAGGAGGAGCAGGAAGAATTGGAAGGGAGGTTAAAATGACCGGGCAATACATCGACTATCTTTTTCTGAANNTTTTTCTTATCGGCAAACTCTTTTCTACTATCGGCGCCGTCGTTTACTTGATTTTTGCCATCGTTGTCGTTCGTCAGGTCCACACTATGTCCCAGCATGTTTTCGATAAATTCAACACCTTGCTCAAAATATTTTCCTATCTTCATCTTCTCTTCTCGCTCTTCCTTATCTTCCTAACCTTGGCCGTTTTGTAGTATCATTAATTGATGCATTTTACCTGCCGCTCTTTTGTCGGTGCCTCATCAGATGTTGCCTGGTCTCAATTTTGGGAAAACGAACCGGACGATTTAAATAAAATCCTAACTTATGGTCATCTGTTCGGTTTGATTTCAATTTCGGCAGAAGATTCCCAAAAGTCAATCAGCCAAATTGGTAAGGACATCATTAACGAGATTAACGCTGGTTATTTTTCGTCTTCTCATGCCGACCCATTGCTTCGTCTTCAGGATTGCCTCAAATCGGTTGGTCAAAATCCACTTTTCAATCTTTCCTCCCTCGATATTGTCGTTGCTATTGTCATCGACAGCCAGATCTTTTTGTCCGCCCTTGGCCAGGTCAACGCCTGTCTCCTCCGTCAAGGCCAAATCGCCATTCTTCTTCCTGACTCCTCCTCCGCCATTCGCTTGATTTCCGGTCCAGCCAACCCCGACGACCGTCTACTGCTCTACACCCAACAGTTTGTCCAGGGTATCGGCTGGTCGGTTGTTAAGTCGGCCGTTGCCTATCCAAAAATCAATCAGGTCGAAGAGGAGCTTATCTCTCGGTTATACACCCTTTCTCAATCCGCCAATTCCTCTGCCGCCTTTGTCCAGATACATCAAGACAATCTGGTCGAGGCTTCAGAAGCTCCTGTCCCCCCAACCTCTCCTCCACTCCCTCCTCCAACTCCTTCCCCAACTATTTCTTCTCCCTCTTCTTTTTCTCCTTCCCTTTTTTCCAAAGCCGTCTTTTCCCGCCTTTTTCGCCAGCGTTCTGTTTTTGTTTCCACCCACACCCCCCACCAAATCAATCGCCGCAAGAAGTTCAATCTGTTTTTTGCTTTGGTTTTACTGATTCTTCTTGGCGCCGCTTCTTTTTTTGGTTACCAAAAAAACCAGCAACATCAGGCCGAAACCCGCTTTCAGCAGCTAAAAACCGCGCTGGACAAAAACCTTGCCGACGCTTCCGCTGTCAAAAATCTTAATCTCGATTCCGCCAACCAGCTTGCCAAACAGTCACAAGAAATTATCACTAAGATGCGCCTACTTCAGATTCATCTTTCCGAGATATCCGAATACGAGCAAACGGTTAACTTGTTGCTGGCGCAAACCGGCGCCTCTGATGGCTTTACTCCTGACTCATTCTTCGATGCCTCCATTATTGTCAACAAGCCAAAGTATTCTGACCTGGTTTTTGATAATGATTATCTCTATTTAATTGATTATGCTTCTGATCGTATTGATCGTCTTCTCGTCTCTCAAAAAAATTCAACCAATCTATTGAATCAAGTTGACATTTCTAACTTTTCTGGATCCCTGATCTATAACGGCGATCTGTATCTCTACAACGACACCGCCGTCGTTCTGGTAAAAAACAAAAAAATCGAAACCAAAATCGACCTGTCCAAAGAGCCCGGCCAGCCGAAAGTTGTTTCCCTTCAACCCTGGACTGGTAATCTCTATCTTCTCGATCAAAAAAATCTCTCCATCCTTAAATTTAGCCCCAGCGGTTCGGGATTTTCTTCCGGACAGTCGTGGCTGAAAGACAAACAGTCAATCCCGCCCCAGCCGGTTTCCATGGCCATTAATGGTAAAGTCTGGATCCTTCTTAACGATGGTCAGATTATTCCCTATGTTCGCGGTCAAAAAGATAACTTCAAACCGCAACAGTCACCCTCAACCACTTCCGCCGCTAACCTGATAGTAGGTGTCGATAAGGAAATCATTATTTTTACCGACAAAAATCAATACCTGTATGTCTACAAGAAAAACGGTGAAGTTGTCTCCAAATACAATTTCGGCCAACTAGCCATTTCCCATCCTGCCTACGACGAAAAAAATGACCTGGTCTATGTTCTCTGTCAGGATCAAAAAATCTATCAAATCAAACTCAAATAAGATAATCAGCTAAAAACCAACGGGCACACATGTTCCACCCGCATAAGGTCCCATATTCAGTGATTTACAATAAGTTCCCGGCGGGCACTTGACCATGTAACTCCAATCCCCTCCGCAGCTTCTGCCGATTCCAAGCATTCTAATTAGTCCCATTCCTACTGCTAAAATAATAAACAAAATCAAAAAATATTTCATCCTTACGCTATAATTATACACAAAGCTAAAACATATGCGCCATTTCAACAAAGAGTCACTAGACTATCATTTTATCGACAAAATCGAAGCGGGTCTGGCCCTCACCGGCTCGGACGCCAAATCTTTACGCACTCAAAATGTCCAATTTGCCAACTCCAAGGTTGAAATTCAAAACGGTCGGCCGGTCATTATCAATCTCCAAATTCCTGTCTATAAATATTCTCAAGGCCAAACGATCGACACCACTCGCACCCGCTCTCTTTTACTCTCTCAAAAACAGATTGCCAAGCTTATTTCCTATCGTCACCAAAAATATATGCTCATCCCCGTCGCCATTTACTTAAGGGGCAAATGGTTCAAGGTTGAAATCGGTATTGGCCGTAAAATTCGAAAATACGAAAAGAGGCAAAAAATTAAAGACCGCGAGCTAAAACAATCTCTTCGCTAGCACACCCCAGATTTGCGGAGATGCCAAGGAATGACCCTGGGTCCGAAAATGGACTAAGAAAAACGTCTACAAGCTTAGATTGGCTTTATCCTGCGCTTTCACCGCCTAAAACCAGCCAAAAGGGATGAAACGTCGATTATTGCGGCATTACCCGCGCTTATTTTTGGCCAAAATCGAGATCGGCCAACTGGCATTCTGGTTTAATTGACACCGTCTAATCTCCTCCAGAATAGGGGACTAGCCGATGGCTTTCTTACGCTAAGGCAACAGCCGGAGCGTAAGCGGGAGCAGCTAATTTCCCAACGTAGTTGGAGAAATCAGTTACTAAAGCACTAAGTTTAGACTTAGCATTATTTTTTGACCCTTGTTTAGCGACTAAAAGTCAAAGTCGGCTTGCGGTCTTTCAAAGTACTCATTCCGTCGATGCAATACATCTCCAGTATGGCTATTATATCAAAAAACACTCTAAACCTCAATACTTCCGTCCTTTTTTAGTTGCGACAAACCAACCAGTATCAACGCGCTGCTCAACACTCCCGCTACTGCTCCTAATTGCTCAAAGTAGAACTTAAACACCGAAGACAAAAATATATTTACTGTCAACCCATACTGAAAGTAATTAATCCCCAAAATTTTATTCCGTCTAAATATCCAGAATAATCCAGCTAAATATAGTGTCGACGCCGCTCCGTCGGCCACCGTCTTAAAAGTAAACATATTGATATCGGCCCTGGTCAACAGCTCTTTTCCTTCTGTCCAGTAATCAAAAATTTCTCTATTGCCAAACCTCGACAATAATCTCACCGAATCGATCAGGGAGCCGGTGGTAAACACCACCGCCACTACAATCAGCAAAAACTGGAAAAGTCTTTTTTTAAAGGCGGCATACCACAACCTGCCCATTTTTTTCCACCACGTCTTTAGCCTGTTCTTGCCTTCCTCTTTTGCCTCTGTCTCTTCAACAATTCTGTGCAACCTTCTTGCCAGCAGCCGACTTTCCTCTGTCCCTTTGCTCGAAATCAATTTCAGGTTGGTAAGCGCCTTATCCTTCTCTGGCTTTGTTAGGTTATTATCTGCAATGTCTTCAAGTTGGTTTAGCACCTGGTATGTCAAAGTCCTTGGATCTTTTGGGAATTCCCTCTCCAGCCACCAGTAAAGTAAAAACAGCAAAACAAACACAATATAAATAAAACTAAAGGCCGGTTTAAACAAATAATCGTAGTCTGTTGTTATATATTTGCCTAATTCGTCAATAAACCATCCAAAACCGATCCCAAAGATAACCGCCGAAATTTTTCTCGCCCTATCTCCGTGCCAGATTAAATTTACCAGCTGCCCCGCCGCCATCACTAGCCCTCCGGTCAGAGCGTGGGAAATATGCCAAATTCCTCTACCGATTCTCGGGTAATCCGTCAGCTCTAAATAAATCCTCAAGCTCATCAAAGCCGTTATGGCCGAGACCATCACCATCAGCACCATCTCACTGGCATCCTCTCTCCTCACAAGCCTTATTCCCATGCCCAATTTTATCAGCAATTTGCCTTCTCCAATAAACGTTCAAACTTGACGGTTGCCATCAGCCCGTGTCAAATATATTTATGTCCTTATTTCTTGATCTGATTTTCCCCAAAAATTGTTACTATTGTGGCCATCAGGGTTATTATTTCTGTCCCGACTGTCAAAAAAAACTCCCCACCCGCCCGCTTGTTGTCTCTCCGCCCCAACCCCTTGTCGGTCTTCTTTCTCTATTTGCTTATGACCGGTCATTTCGTCGGGCTATTTTGGATCTCAAGTATCGTTTCGTCACCGACCTTATTCCCGAGTTATCTCAACTCGTCTTCTGCAAGTTAAATTCAGATTACCCCAATCTATTTTCCTTTTGGCGGTCTCGTTCTTTTGTTCTTGTTCCGGTCCCCCTGCATCCCTTCCGTCAAAACTGGCGGGGTTTCAATCAGTCTGCCCTTATCGCTTCCCGTCTCTCCCAGATTCTTCAGCTTGACTGTCAAAATCTTTTAATCCGCCGCCTCAACACCCCCTCCCAAACCAGTCTTTCGCCGTCTGCCAGGTCCCAAAATGTTGATTCTGCCTTCTCACTAAGTCTGTCGGTACCTCCACCTCCTGCCAATATTATTCTCGTTGACGATGTCTATACCACTGGCTCCACTCTGGTTTCTGCTGCCAAATGTTTTCCTTCCACCGTCAATGTTTGGGGGTTAACCCTGGCCGCCTGAACCGTCTTTCGGCACATTTCCTGAAATCACTCGATTATTGATTATTTCTTCTGCCGTCTTTGGTGATTCGATTGCTTCAACCACTTTTGCTTCCTCAAATATTGCCATTCCTTCTATTGGCGTCAGTGAGCTCAAATAAAAATTCTCCACGTGCAGTCCGTGTTGTCTTAACGAGTCTCTCAATTCTTCTTTTACCTCATCTTCAATCGAGCTTCTGTTTGTCGACAACGCCTTGGCCAGCGTGTGGTTGGTCAGCACCTTTCTGATCCTGCTTCTGGTCACCGGTCTGACCACTTTCGAAACAAAATTTTCTCCAATATTTTGCCATATTTCCGGCAGCTTTTCCGTATCAAGCTTGATTAACGCCGTCGCCTCCACTGCTACGAATTTATTGTCTGCCGTCACTGCGTTTATTACTTCATCACCCATTATTTCTTTGTTTTCTTTAAGCACCACGTCTTTGGCGATGGTGTATTCAATCAGCTGGGCATTAAACAGCTTTACCCTATGGATTATCGGTAGCTTAAGGTGCATTCCCGGATACCAGACATTTTTCAACACCCCCCTGAAAATGCTATAAATGCAACCCACATGCCCCGGGGGCACTGTCACCAAAAACCCGCCAACAACTTCGTCGACGAAAAGCGAGACTAATAAATTATCAATAGATGCCATATTATTGATTATACATTAAAGGCTTGGGCAAGCTCGTGAAGTTCTTTTTCCGGATTTGCCGCTTTAATTATATCAGAAGCCACCAAAATACCCTTCGCCCCCATCCTTAGCGACATTTTTACATCTTCACCTTGGTGTATGCCCGCTCCTACCAGCACCGGCACCTTTTGTTTTTGGTAATGTTCCACGATTTTTTTTATATCTTGAGCCTTTTCCGAAGCTACCGACTTATCCTTGTTGCCGATTAGATATGTCGGTTCATAAGCCACATAGCTTGGCCTGATGTTTTTCGCCCACCCTTCCGCCTGGCCAATGCTATGTATACAAACAATCGACCAAAAATTTCCTGGCCAGACCGCCAACAACTTCTTAATTGTCCCCGGCTTCATCTTCATTTCCGAATGGTTTAGCAACGACCCGCTTATCCCTATTTTTTCTGCCGCCAGTGCCGACACTTGCCCACTACTCGCCCCTTCCCACCTTTCTCCAACCGCCTGCAATATTGTCTTTATTCCTGTTTCTTTCATAATTCTATGGCCATCTAGGGCAGAAACCACCGGATAAATCGGCACCTTCGTTTCTTTTGCCACCTTTTCGCATATTTTTGCTATCTCTACCGCCTTATCTCCCCAAGTCTCCTGATAGTTTTTATAGTTAACTAAAATCATTTTTTATTTAATTGGTATTTTTGCACCAGCTGGCCGATGCCGTTTTTCAGGCTGGTCATAATCTCGCCGTCTGAGATATTTTTAAACACTAGCGAATTAATGGCGTCTCCAAAATATTTACTCATTTCATCGTTTAATCCGCTGTCAAACGTCCTTGAAGACAGGTAGCCCGATGTTGCCGAATCTGCCGACATCACGAATGGTTTCACTAATTCATTATCTGTCAACAGACCTGCCATGCTTTTTCTTGGGTAAATCTCACCGAAATTTCTCGTCTGCGCCGCCGTCGAATACAACTTGGTCAGTGTTTCCTTTGAAGTCAAGAACTCCAACAGTTTCCAGGCCGCTTTTTGTTTATTACTTTTTGAATTTACTCCTTCCGCCCAATAAGTCGCCCAATTAATATTGGTTAATTTCGTTTCCGGGGTGACCTCTTCTCCTTCTTCCAGTATCGGCAATTGCGGCACAGTCGTTATCTCGTATCTTAACTTTGGGTTTTGGCTGGATTTCATCTCCTCAATATTAAACACTCTCCATGAAGGGGCAAAGTAAAAGGCAAGTTTACCTGCCACAAACATATCGGTAGATGGCGGTAGGCTTTCGTGCCAAACTCCATCCTTGGTGCTAAAAAGAACATAAAAATCCAAAACATTTTTTAGCTTTGCGTCGTTTTGCGGGTCGCCACTTATCAACTCAGCGCCGTTTTGCTTCATTATTAATCCGACAATATCGCTCCAGTGGTCCACGTTGTCTGCCAGCCCCATTGCCACTCCGGCAACTTGGATTTTCCCTGTCTGGTCGCGAACCGTCAACGCCTTAGCCGCACTTTGCAAATCCCACCATGTTTTTGGCAGGTTTACCTGCAATGCCTCGATTAAATCTTTGTTGTAATAAAGCGCCAGTCCGTCATACATCATCGGCACCCCAAAATAAGAATTACCTATTTTCAGGTCTGCTTTGTATACGTCATAAAAATCATTCTCCAGCCCGATGCTGTTCGCCACCGTCTGTGGGACTGGCTGTAAATAGTCCCTAAACATCGGCAACCAGCTTGAATGAAACCTAAAGATGTCGGGCACCTCTTCTTGTTCCGGATCTTTGTTTAGTCTTCCCGCCAATCTCGACCTATAGTCGGTTTTGGAATTAAAAACATATTTAACCCTAATTCCTGGATTTTTGCTTTCAAATTCTTTCAAAACTCCGTCGACAATTACATCCCTTTCCCACAGCCCCCAATAAACTAGCGTCGTCTCTCCCGACCCGGGGTTTCTAAGAAGCGGGATGATCACCTTAAAAACCAGGCCGGTAATTGCAATTATTGCCAATCCGATCAACCCCCAAATCAATATATTTTTTTTATTTTTTGATTTTTGTTCCGTATCGGCAACTCCTTTTCCCGGTATTTCCGTCGTTCTGGTCGATGTTGCTGGTTCACTCACCAGACTTTTGCTGGCCGTTATTTCTTCGGTTTTTGTTGCTCCCGCTTCTTCGCCTTCTATCCGCCTCGGTGGTAAAGGTGATTTTATTTCTTCTTCCACATTAATATCATAACCAAAACCGCCTCTTCTGGCTACCTTTCAGTCAGTTTGCTAAAATCATCCGGTGATTGAGTTTGTTTATTCCGTTGCCGCCGCCCTTCTTATTGGCGCCGTCTCTTCGCTGGGATTGGTAGTTTTTTCCCAAAAATTTATTCGTCCAGGCTCTCTAACTTTAATTCTTGTCGGCTTTGCCGCCGGTGCCCTTCTTGGCGACTCGTTCTTTCATCTCCTGCCCCATGCCTATGGCTCTCTCCCCCCCGGCCTGGCGGCCGGCCTATCCCTGTTTGGACTTCTCCTTTTTCTATCTATCGAAAAAATATTCCGCTGGCGGCATTGTCACCAACCTGACTGCCATGACAACAGCCGGCATCTTGCCAGGCTAAACCTGATTGGCGATGGTTTTCATAACTTTGTCGACGGCATCCTGTTAGCGGCAAGCTTTTCTGTCTCTCCCTCGCTGGGTTTAGCCACTGCCCTGGCGGTTCTTGTCCACGAAATTCCCCAGGAAATCGGTGATTTTGCCGTTCTCGTTCACTCCGGTCTCACCCCTCGTCAGGCGCTAAAACTAAACCTTCTCTCTGCTCTTGCTTGCCTCGCCGGCGTCTTTCTGGTATTTCTGCTTAGTCCTGCCATTGCAGACCTAACCTTATATCTTTTACCAATCACTGCCGGTGGTTTCATTTATCTGGCCGCCTCTGATTTAATCCCCGAACTGCATCGTCATAGCCAAAAAATATCCGACTCTTTTGTTCAGGTTCTATCTATATTGTCAGGCATATTATTAATGTATTTTCTCTCTCTTTTCGAATGATTTTTTTGGCAAAAACAGATAAGTATAGATAATTGGCTACCTATCAAATAAACTAAAACTATCATGAATCTCTATCTTTACACCGATGGCGGCGCCCGCGGCAATCCCGGCGTCTCCGGTTTTGGTGTTGTTGTCCAAGACGACGCCCAGCGGTCTCTCTATCAGGAAAGTCGGTATCTTGGCATCAAAACCAACAACGAGGCCGAATACCTTGCCCTTATTTCTGCCCTAACCTGGCTTAAGGCCAACTATTCCCAATACCAGGTCACCCACTTCACCCTCTGTCTTGATTCCCAGCTTGTTGCTCGCCAAGTTGCCGGTGGCTATAAGGTCAAGGCCGCCCACCTTAGACCGCTTCATCAACAGGCCATTCGTCTTCTCGCCGAGATCGATTTGCCCTATCGGATCCAGGAAATTCCCCGCTCCCAAAATTACCTCGCCGATCGTCTGGCCAATCAGGCCATGGATAATCATCCATGAAAAAAACTGCCGCCGTCTATACCTCACTTCTGTTTTTATTGTGTCTTGTTTTAATTTTTATTTCCCTGCCTCTCCTGTTGAATTTTTATTGGACACCTCCCCAGACCTATCTGCTTGGCCTTGACTATTCTCGTCTGACTCGTGACCAAGTCGTCTCTCGGCTCAAGGTTGACTTTTCCTCCTCGCCCTCAATTAAGATTGTCCACCAGCAACAAATGTATGACCTTCCCTTGTCTTCAATTTCCGCCCGTCTCGATCAGGAAAAAATCGCCTCTTCGCTTTTCTATGACTTTTTAAGTCACGGGTTTNNGGGTTTTTGGACTACCTGCTTTACCCCTATCGGCGCCACTTTCACTCGCTAAGTTTTATTGTCGACGAGTCGTCCCTTAATACCTTCATTGATAATCTGTCTGTTTCGGTCGCCAAGCCCTATGTTCCCGCCTCTCTCGAACTTGTCGACAATCCCCGTCAAGCAAGGACCATTGTTGTCAAAAACGGCGAAATTGGCTATCGCGTCGACAAATCCCAGCTAAAACAAGATGTTTATTCTTCGCTCACCAACTGGCGCTTCGATCAGCCAATCAGTCTGCCGCTGCTCTCTGTAGGTTTTTTGCCTTCTTCTGATCAAATCATCCAGACCCGCGCCAAGGCAGAACACCTGATTAATGCTTCAATCAGTTTGGTTGGTGGAGTTTATCCTATCCTGATAGAAGACAAAACTATTATTTCTTGGCTAAACTTTGACGGTTCCTACAATTACGACCTAATTCAGTCGTACTTGTCTTCCCTGTCTCAGAGCCTCGATACTCCCCCCCGCGATGCCTTGTTTAAGTTTGAGCAGGGGAAAGTGCTCGAATTTCAACCTTCTGCCGATGGCCAATCTATCCAAACCGACGTTCTTCTTCAACGCCTTATTGCTGCCATCGACAAGGTCGTTCAGGTTCCTTCTCAATCCCAGGTCGAAATTCCTTTTACTCCCGTCAAGGCCAAAATTACCACCGAATCTGCCAATAATCTCGGCATTCGGGAGTTGCTCGGCCGTGGCGTTTCCACCTTCAAGCACTCCAACGCCACCCGTAATCACAACATCCAAAAGGGTGCTTCTGCCGTCAATCGTGTTCTCGTTGCCCCGGGTGAAACCTTTTCTTTCCTCCACCATTTGGGTGATGTCACCGTTGAATCTGGCTACAAAAAGGCATACATTATTCGTCAGGGTAAAACCGAGCTTGATGTTGGTGGCGGTATTTGTCAGGTGTCAACCACCCTCTTTCGTGCCATCTTAAACTCCGGGCTAAATATCACCCAGCGTCAAAATCACGCCTACCGCGTCAGCTACTACGAAGAAGATATGCCGCCTGGTTACGATGCTACCGTTTTCATCCCCAACCCTGACCTCAAATTTATCAACGACACTGGTCATCATCTCCTCATCCAAAGTCTCTACGACGGTGTCAACAAAAAACTTACCTACGAAATCTACGGCACCTCCGATGGCCGCCGGGTCGAAATTACCAACTATCGCAAAT
>DCTR01000034.1 GCA_002329385.1 Candidatus Shapirobacteria bacterium UBA1435 | reverse complement strand
GAAAAACCCTGATATCGTTACGACCGGTAACGCGGGAGATTAGTTTTTGATCGTCGATGCCGAAGGCAGTGACGGTGTGGGTGGTTTGCCAGTAGTGGGTTTCCCAATATTTAAGCTTGAGAACATCAAGGGCGAGAAACGGTTTGAGGATTGATTTGATGCCGGTTAGGCTGTCGACGTAGTGTTTGTAGACTTCATATTCGATAGTCAGGTCGACAAGCATGATCGGTACATCAGTTTTGGGAATGTTTGGCATGGGATAGAAGCAATCGCAATGGATTAGGTCAAAGTGGTTTGAACTTAGCTCGGACTGGATGGCTTGGCGAAGTTCGCTGGAAATGTAATTGGTGACCAAAAACGGGTAGCGGCCAAAGATAGCGGCGAGAATTTTTTTGAGGTCCCAGGTTTTGCCTCTTTTGACGATAACGACCTTTCGACAGTATTGTTTGACGTCTTCCAGGCCCTCTTCGTCGCGACTGAAACAAATTAGAGTAATGTCGTTTTTTGGGGCGAGGTATTTTATTGAATAATAAGAACTGTTCTGCCCGCCAGATTGTGACCGTCTTGGCAGATAGGGGGNNTTTTTGATTTCATTATTTTATTTTCAAAATGATAAACTTGTCGTTTTTTAGGATTGCGGGGTAGGTGTTTGATAATTGGTTGGTATAGTCGTTGTAGTTGGTGGAGACATAATAGATCGGTTGTTGGGAGTGAAGCGAAAATAGTTTATTAAAGTCATNNTGCGGTGCGATTGGTTTGATAGAGGAAGGCGGTATCACCGTTGTAGGGGGCGATGACGATAGAGTTTGGGGGGGTTAGTTGGTTGACGGCCGAGCCGGCGGTGACAATGTTGGGGTTATTGATCTGGTAAAAGTCTCTAACCTGATACCAGCTGTAAAAGGTGGAAAGGCCAAAGAGGGTAAGGGAGATTAAAAAGGAGAAGATGCGGTTTGGATAGACGAAACGAAGAAGGTAGTAATAACCGATACCGGTGATGATAGAGAGAAAGGGAACGATAAGCACCTGGTAGTAATCATGCTGGATGTTGCCTCGGGCAATGACAAGAAAATAGAGAATAATGCCGGATAATGAGGCCAGCAGGATACCGGGAAGATGGTTTTTGCGGTAAGCAAAGCCGAGAGTTAGGGCTACGGTCCCATAAACACCAAGGATTAATTTACCGAGGCGTTCAATGAACAACCAGCGAAACCAGGCGGGGCGCAGGCGCAGATTGCCTTCGTTGAAGAGCCAATCGCTGGCGGGAATACCTTGGGGGTATTGGTTAATCCAAAGACGCCAGGTAAGGAAGGGTAAAGCGGATAGGGTAAGAAATATAGAGAAAGTTAACAGGCGCGTGGTTAGTTTGGTTTTCGGGCTGGAGATAGTAGTGACAAAAAGTAACCAAGGGAAGGCGATGATGGCGGTATAGGGTTTGACGAGAATAGAAATGGAAAAAAAGAGACCAGAGAAAAAAAGATTTTTGGGATAAAAATAGAGACAGGCAAGCATAAAAAAAACGGCCGTTGGTTCGGGGAGGATGGCGGAGGAGTAGTAGATGGAATAAGGATTGAAAATGAAACAGAAAAAAGCCAAATAAGCAGCAAGAAAGTTATGGGAAAATCGTCTGGTGAGGAAAAAGATGAGAAGCGAGCTTAGCAGGGAGAAGAGAATAGAGGTTAGACGGCTTGAAATTTCAAGGGGAAGACGGGGAAAAAGATGGGAAATAGATGCGGCGATTTGATTGTAGATTGGGGCTTCGACCAGGCGATAACCGGACGGATTGTCGTGGCCGGAAGCGATGTTGGAGAGGTCGTGATAGGTGGGGAGAAAAAAAGTGCCCTTGCCCTGAAACAGGTGGCGGGTGACGGAGGCGGTATCGGCCTGGCGGAATGAGTGCCAATCGGCAACCGGTCGGTTGAGCCGGTAAAGTCTAAAAAGCAGGCCGAGAGCCAGGGTGAGGGCAATAACTATCTGTTTAATCATCTTTTGTCCGAATGGCTGAATTCCAGTAAGCGGTAGTAGATGCCCATGATAATCCAAAAGGTGTAGGCGGTTTTTGAGGCCTCAAAGACGTCGATAAAAATGGCATTGGCCATTTGGGCGACAAGAGCGCCAAAAAGGATGAGGGAGTAGTTGTCGGTATCACTACGTTTCTTTTTAAAAAAGGTGGCAATAGTTTGAAGAGAGAAGAAGAGAATAATGGCAAGAAAAGAGATAAAACCAAATAGACCGCTTTCACCCAGAAGCCGCAGGTAGTCGTTGTCGGTGGCCAAGGTAATTGAGCCCAGACCGGAGCCGAGGAGATAATTTTTTCGAAAGGCGTTGATGGCGCGTGGCCATTCTACGTTGAAACGGATTTCTCCGGAGCGGGCGACGCCGATGTCGGAGTCAATCGGAGGAAATTCTTCGAGTTTATGTCGAAAAATAGTTGGAGTTGGGGTGGGGGTAAAGACCGGTCGGGGGGGAGACGATGGAATTGGACCGGCGATGACGGGAGTGGTTGTGGGGATAAGGGTTGGGGTTGGGGTGGGAAGAGAAGCAGTTGACCGTTTGTTGATTTGAATCTTGATAGCAGGTATGGTGGCCAAAAGACGTTGGTTTAGATCCTTGGAATTAAACATGCTAAAAATAACCAGGGTGGATATGGGAAAAATCCAGAGGTATTTTTTAACAGCAAGCAGGGTAATTATTATTCCTCCCCAGAAGGCAAAAATCGAGACTCGGGAAGCAGTGAGGGTGAGGATGTGAAAGCCGAGTAAAAAGATAATAAGGCTGGCAGACTTTAAATAGCGATTTTTGACCACCAAGCCAACTCCGGCGATAATGATCAAAACGCAGCTTAAATAAGCAGCAAGGTCATAGTGGCCAGCGAAGGTAGAGTTAATTCTGGTCCAGACGTCCATCTGAAGGAGCTGGCCCTTGGAGAACTCTTCGTTCATGGTGGATATTACCGGGAAGTGAAAATATTTTTGCCCGTATCCATAGGCAGAAATACCTATGGTTGCCAAAAGAAGAAAAAGGTAGGGATAGCGCAGGTCATTTTTGGTTTGGACGGCGGAGAGGGTGACGAAAAAGAGAGAGGCATATTCAAACCGTCGAAAGAGGTGGAGAAGGTGAATAGAGATGGGGGTAGTCTGGTTGATGAGAACGGCGTTAACGACGGAGACTATAAGGGCAGTAAAGTAGAGCAAAAAAAGTTTAATGATTGTCTGGTTTTTTAGAACAGGAAAACGATTTCTAAACTGGTGGATTATCCAGATAATAACGGCGGCGGCGACCAGGTAGTCATCGACTCTGATGGCGACATAGGTGCCGGTGACTGATCTAAGAGGGAACTTGGGGTAAAGAGGTATAGCGAGAATGAGGACAGCCAAGACAGAGCGGAGGATATTTAGATTTTTTGACATGCTTGTGAGTAAATGGCGGAAAGATCTTTTCGGCCGATGAGTAGATATATTATACTTCGTAATCTGGCGTTGATTCTGATGAGGGTGGTGGCAAGAGTAAGTTGAAGGCGACTTTTGTGTTTTCTAAAAAAATGAAGAATACCAAGATATTCATTGACAACCGGATTTAGACGGGTGGATGAGGACGCTCCGCCAAGGTGGATGACCTGAGGGCCAACCAGATACCATGTTTCAAGCTGGGGGAATGAACGATGAAGGCGGTACATGAGTTCGACCTCTTCGGCATACATGAAGTAATCTTTATCGAATCCACCGATTTGGTTGACAAGCGTAGTTCTGGTAAGGAGGAAGGCGCCAGTGACCCAATCTTGGCGGTGGTCAAAAAGATAAAAACGGTCTTTAGTGTAAAAACTGGGAGAGTGGGGGTGGAGGGGTGGGATCAGCCGGTTAGTCAGCGGCAAGTCGTCAAGGCCGGCTGACCAGGTAAAAACATTTAGTAGGTTGGGAAAAAAACCACCACTCGGTTGGATGGTTTTGTCGATATTCAACAATTGGGCGGTGCAAGCGGCAGCCTTTGGATGAGAGGAGAGCCAGGTAAGCGCTTGGCTAATGGCAGAATGGAGGATGATGGTGTCGGAATTGAGAAACAGTAGATAGTTCCCTTTGGCAAGCTTTATACCCTGATTGTTGGCCTGGGAAAAACCTAGATTTTGGGAATTGGCAACGATGGTGAAATTTTGGGAGCTAATAGTATTTTGGCGGCGGAATTTTTTGATTTGGGCGAGACTGTCGTCGGAGGAGGCGTTGTCGATGACGATAAGTTCGCTGGGAGTGGAAGAGTTATCTGGGTGGTCGTTTCCAAAAGACAGGCCTTTGTCACGAATAATTGATTTGAGACAATCGACGCTGATTTTGGAAGTGTTATAGGAAATGACGATAATTGAAAGAACGGGTTTAGTCATCTTTGGGTGGACGGATAAGGCGGAAATAAGTGATAAACATAAAAATCGCCAGTGATTCGGTGAGGAAAAAGGAGACCAGGCGATTTGGCAGAGAGGCGGAAAAAGTTCGGGTGTTGATTTTGGCCCGATATTCTTTGCCCTGGTAGACAAGTCGATTGGCGGCGCGATCTGACGGCTTAGTGAAGACATCGTTTTCCCATTCGAAACCGTTGATAAAGAGTGATTGTTTGAACGGTAATACATATTCTTCAAGGTAGTAACTTTGGATGGTGTCACGAAAAATCTCCTTGGCCTTTTCGGGAGGATGGTTTAACCTGATACGGAAAATACCGTTGTAGTTTGCCCGATAGAAATTCATTACTTCGGTTCTGGTGAGGTTGGTGTAGTAGCCCTTGACGTTGGTTATTTGGGTGGTATCACCCGGTTCGGTGGAGACGACGCTGTTTTGAAGAGGGGGAATCTGGGGTAAGGGTGAAAGTAGATAGGCCAAGGCGAGCAGGTTGAAGACGATTAATAAAAGATGAGAAATTCTGATCATATTTATTGAAACAGCATGGGTCGACCGAGGCGGTATTCCGGTTTGGTTAGTTGACGATCAGTGATTTTTTTGGCTGGGACTCCTCCCCAGACCTCAAAGGGAGGAATGTCTTTAGTGACGATGGCACCAGCGGCGACGACCGCTCCCCTACCGATATGGACACCGGGTAAGATAATTGCCCTTGGACCAACAAAAACGTAGTCGTCAATAATAACTTTACCGAAAGAATTGCCAAAACCGGGCGAGTTTATGTCGTGTTCGTCGTTATAGATCAGAACCTGACTGGCGATATTGACGTGATTACCGATAATAAGCAGGTCGCGACCGTCAAGGAAGCAGTGATCGCCGATAATGGTGCCTGTGCCGATGGTGATGTTGGCCGGATTAAAGAAGTTGGCCCACATATGGATATGTGAGCGGAGAAAAGGCATTTTTAATCCGGAGGCAATGTAGAAAATCTGCCTAACAGAATGAAAAGGCAGGTGACCGACAAATCGGAGAACCATCAGCCAGAACTCAAGAGCAACGGTATTAAATCGGTTGGCGACCTTGCTAATTATTTGGTGGTTAGTTAGGACTTTGCCGTTTTTATCCTTCATCTTGTTTATTATACTGGAAGGAAGGTGTTTTTGACTTTAGGAGTAGCTTTGAAAGAGATTAACTAACTTTTTGGCGCTATTTTCCCAACTAAAAATTTTTGACCTTTGGCGGCCGTGGGTAATTTGGCTAGCGCGGGTTTTTGGGGAGATAATTTTTTGGAAGGCGGCAACAAGGCTTGGTGGTTTTTGGGGATTAAAGAAGACACCGTTTGAGCCGACAACTTCGGCCAGAGCTGGTATGCGGGAGCAGATTACCGGCGTGTCGGCTCTCATTGATTCAAGGGCAGGAATACCAAAGCCTTCGTAGAGGCTGGGAATGACCGAGGCAAATGCCTGACGGTATAGAGACCATTTTTCCTCTTCGGTGATAAAGTCGGTAAAGATTACTTTGTTCTCAATGCGGGCAGATTTGACAGTGGCGAAGATGTCGTCAAAGAGCCATCCCTTTTTGCCGGCGATTACCAGTTGGAATTTGGGATTGGTCTGGGAGAATAGCGAGAAAGAGCGAATCAGAAAGGGGATGTTTTTACTTGGTTTGAGGGTGCCAAGATAGAGAAAATAAGGCTGATTGATGGCGAATTTTGAGAGAATTTTGGCGTCGTTTGGGGATAAAAAGTGCGGCGGGGATGGTTCGACACCGTTGGGGATAACGGTGATGTTGTGGCGGTTGATGGAATAGACTTTTTCGATTTCGGTGCGGGTGAAATTGGAAACGCAGACAATGTGTTTGGCCTTGGCAAGTGAGCGGCGGGTCCAGTTTGAGAGTTGGTAGAGGTCTTTGGAGGTGAATTGTTGAGGGAAGCGAAGGTAGCCAAGATCGTGGATGGTGGGTATGGTAGGAACGGGAGAAAAGTGAGGCGAATAATGACTTGGGGAGAAGAAGATTTTTGGTCTTTGAGAAGAAAGGTAGAGATGAAGTGGTAGGGCAAATTTTGTCCAGAGTTTTTGGGGGCCAAAGTGTTGATATTGCCAACTTGCCGATGGTGGAGGCAAGTCGGGAAGGGGCTTGTCTTTTAGATAGACAATATAGCGATTATGATGGTCAAGACGGTGAAGATTTTGGAGAATATGAAAGGCAAACTGGCCGACTCCGACGCGACGGGAAACATTGGCCTCGTTGCCGTCAATGCCAATTATCATTATTTGACAGCAAGTTGCTGGTAGATCAAATGAGTAAGGGCGGCGGTTTTACGCCAACTAAACTGTTTGGAATGGCGAAGCCCGGCTTGAGCCAATTGCCTCCGTAGATCGGTTGATAAGTAAATTGCCTCCATGGCGCGGGTAATTTCATCGACCGAATAGGGGTCGACAAGGATAGCGGCGTGGTCGGCGACTTCGGGGAGGGAGGAAAGATTGCTGGTAATTACCGGGGTGCCGACAGTCAGTGATTTGACAACTGGCAAGCCGAAACCTTCATAGAGAGACGGATAGACAAGACAGAGGGCGCTGGCGTGGAGAACCACCATGTCTTTTTCGGCAACGAATCCAAGAATTTTAATATGATCCCGAGAGGGGATGACATCTTTTCCCCAGCCGTATTTTCCGGCTATGGCCAGCTTGGCGGTAGAATCCGGATGGCGGTCAATAAAGATATTGAAGGCGGCAATAAGCCGGTCGAGATTTTTTCGTGGTTCGCGGGTAGCTTGGGCGAGAAAGAAGTTGTCGAGTTCGTAGTGCGATTTGAATATTTTGATTTTTTTGTTTTGTGAGGACTTGGGTAATTTTTTGAATTTGGCGTATTTGGTTTCGGCGGCTTCATAGACGACATGAATTTTTTGTTGATTTATTTTTGGAAAGAAACGAACAATGTCGTCTTTGGTGTTGTTGGAGACACAAATAAAGGCGGCACAATGTTTTTGGGCCAGAGACATCTTCCGTCGATGAACATCGACCACCTGCTGGTGGTGCCACTTTGGGTTGACGAATGGAGCCAGGTCGTGAACAGTAGTGACTAGCCTGGCGGCAATGGATGGAGGTTGTGTCCAATCGGAGGTGTGAAAAATATCGCATCTGCCAATAAAAAGTTCGATTGGAAAAAGGTGGAGTCGGTTCCAGAGAAACTCAAGGACGGCAAGGGGCAGCCGGTAGTGGTAGATTTTGACGTTGGGATAAAAGCGGTATTTTTCGAGTTCGGAGGGGAAGGGGTGGCCGCGTGAGGAATAAAAGATTTTGTAGGTGTCGGTAGAGTGAAAAGCGATAAGGTTTTTTATCAGATTTAGGGTGTAGTTGGAAACACCGGTATGGTAAGGAATGGAGGAAGCATCGATGCCAATGATCATTGGTTTAGTATATTTTAACTAATTTTGTTTATTTGGGTGTTGAGCTGGGCTGGCGGGCAAGAATAAGGGCTTTGAAGTTGTCAAGGCAAGGGTAGGTTTTGTGGACTATTGACGGCCCGAATAGGTCGAGTTCGTAGAATCGGGTGTTTTGGGGGTCGTATTCTCCCCCATCGACAATAAGCGCCATATGATTGGCGTCGTTGGGAGAATTTTCGATATTGATGACCTGACAGCCGGCATTTTTGAGCAGGTAGCGATGTTCGGGGCCGTAATGATAAGGATGGTAGGCCGATTGGACGGCGACGAAAAGAGGTTGCTTTTCGTGGAGACACAGTTGACTAAAACACGACAACATTTGCCGATAGGTGCGTGGAGCCTTTTGGAAATACCCGCCAAGACGGTTTGGGTGAAGGCAGAAAACGGAAAGAAGTAGGGTAGATAAAATAAGCGTGGTGGCGGGGGAAAGGGAGATAAAGACAAAAAGTAAACTGGTATAGGCGAAAATATAATGCGACTGAATGGCAAAGGGCAAAAGGAGGTTGAAAAACAGAGTAAGAAGAAAGGCGGCTGGGATGATTTTTGAGGTAAGGTCGGATGGATGATTTTTGCGGAAGAAAAGAAAAATAAAAATGAGAACAATGACAAGGATGGGGAGGATTGAGGGCAGGCCAAAAAGGTGGGTCGAGAGACTGACGAGCTTTTCGGTAGCGGAGAGGTTGGTTTGAGTGGGAGCGGTGACAGTAAACAATGCCCTAGTGAGGGTAAATTTGTGCCTGATTTCGAAGGCTAAGGTCGGCAAATTAAAAATCCCTAAAGAGACTGCCAGAGACAAAAGAAATTTGGTTTTTTTGGTGGTGGACAGGAAGGCCAAAAGGCAAATGGCCAGGCAAAAGGGAATGACGGAATAGGTGAAGGAAACAGCCAGGGCTACGGAGAGGGAAAGGAGGATAAGCAGATTATTTTTCTTGTGCTCGAGGTAGAGAAAAAGACTGATAATGGCGCAGATTATGGGAGGGGTGGCAAATGACGGGTTCCAAACATATCTGCCCTGGATGATGTATTGAGGATGGATAGTGACAAGAAAAAAGGAGACCAGAAGCACCTTTTGCATTTTCGGGTGATGCCTTAGAACGAACAGACCGAAGAGGAAGCTGGCAAGGTAAAACAATGACAGTGAGTGGAGGCTGGATAAGGGTGATTGGTTGGTGATTAAGAAAAAGGGATAGAGGAGATAAAAGTACAGAGCGCTTTGATTAAAGGGCATGGCAGAATTTTGGGGCCCGAGCAGGGGTGGTTTGCCGGTGTCGTGCCAGTTTTGAAGAACGAGATAGTCCCGACCGATATCGTTGAAGAAAAAAAGTGATTCAGATATTTTGTAGTACCGGAGAAAGAGAAAGAGAGTGATCTGGGCGATGACGATGACGGAGAGGGCGAGATTATTTTTTTTCATTTATTTGGCGTTTTTTTATCATTCTGGGGAAATTGGCGATGACAGTAAAATAGGTGGAGATCAGCGATGGTAAGATGTCGCGAGGGGGTGTGGCTTTGATCAGGCCGGAGAGATTGCGCAGACGCTCGAGGAAAATGGCGGGAAGGTTTTTAATCAAGTCAGAAAGGCGGTAGTTTTTGATGATAATATAGAACCAATTTTTGGCATCCATCCGTTGGCGAAAGTTGCCCATGGTTGAAGAAGTGCCACCGCCATAGTGATAGGCGATGGCTTGGGGGATATATAAAGTTTTATATCCCGAATTGTTCAGCCGGAGACATAAATCAACATCTTCCTCGTAAGCAAAGAAGTCTTCGTCAAACATCCCGACATGATCAAAGATCTGGCGTCGGTAGACGGCGACAGCGGCAGAGCTGCCCCAAACTGTAGAGGGGGGAAGATGGTCAAGAGAACGAGGAGTGAAAGGTTTCTGGTTGTTGATGTTAAGACATTTACCGGAGTATTGATAGCTTAAGCCCTGGGATTCGTATTTAGAACCGTCGTAGTTGAGGATCGTTCCAGAGAAGACAGCAACCCGGCGATGAGGGTTACTTTGGATGTTTTTAGTGATGAAGTAGAACCATTGCCGATCAAAAACAATATCATTGTTGAGAAGAACGATATGTTTGTACTTTGCCGATTGGATACCGGTATTTACTGCCTTAGAAAAGCCATAATTGCGATCAAGGCGGATAAGACGATGCCTTTTAATTTTGTTTTTTCGGATAAATTCTAAAAAAAGTTGAGGGCTATCGTCTGAAGAAGCGTTGTCGATTAAGATAATCTCGAAAGTTTGGATTTTGGCGTGTTTTAGGCTCGATAAAAGCGATTTCAAACAAGCGGAGAGAAACTTGCTGCCGTTGAAATTGGGGATGGCGATGCTGTAGGAGACCATGATTACAGAGGGTGAGGGAGATTAATAGTGTGGCCGGTGGCTAGCCCAAGTCTGGAGGCGGTGCCAGCGTTAAGTTCGATGACGTATTGGGCTGGGAGGGTATTTTGGTAGATTCGGTAGTCGGAAAGTCGGGTGTCTGGTGGTTGGGATTTGGCGGTGTGGATGGTGACTATTTTACCTTTTGAATCAAGCCAAATGATATCCAAATCGATTTGAGTGTCTTTCATCCAGAAAGGCCTGGCGCCCTCGGAGTCAAAAACAAAAATCATGCCTTGATTTGGATCAAGTGACGATCTTTTTGAAAGCCCTTTGGTTTTTTGGTTGACAGTTTTGGCGATTTCAAGAGAAAAAGATTGATTGTTGATATTGATGGTAATGGATTTTGTGGGTGGGGAAGAGGGTGGCCGTAGCCGAAAATAGAAGATTAAGGCCAAAAAGACGACTAAGATAATGACGATAATTTTTGGCATAATTTTTTACCTATTCTATCCCAAGTATAATCTTTTTTGACAGATCGACAACCGTTTTGCGCTAGGCGACGATATAGTTTGGGGCGAGATAAAAGAGAATCAATTTTAACCGACAAATCACGGTGATCGCCGGTTCTAAAAACCAGACCGGCTTTGGTTTTTTTGACAAGTTCCTTGAGGGCGGGGATTGAGGAGACGACAATCGGGCGACCAAAGGCCAGGCTGTGCAGCGAGGCCAGACTTAAGCTTTCCTGGGAGGAGGGCATGACAAAAATGGTGGAGGATCGGTGAAGAAGGGAAAGTTGGTGGGTGGGGAAAGAGGTTTTGATGGTTATTCCCTGCCGGCAGGGAGCGGGTAAGGAAGATATTTTTTGGAGAATTATTGGGAGGTATAGAGTTTTTTTGCCAGCCAGAGTCAGCCTCAGGGAAGGAAATTTCCTTTGAAGGTGGCAGTAGGCTTGGATAAGCGTTTCCACATTTTTGTGGGNNTGGGGTGGTCGGTAAAGGTGGGGGGAGGGAGGAACCAAGGCACCTTCTAATTGCTCCGCCAATAAGGAGCAGTTTTTGTGGAGGAAGATGGAGATTTTTTAGATAGTATGTTTTTTCTGGTTTAGTGAGGGCAAGGATTAGGTCTGATTTTTGAAGAAGGTTGGTGAAAACCGGTAGGGTAAAAGAAGGGTCGTTCGGGTGGAGACAGGGGCAAACGATAATTTTCGGATTTTGTCTGTAGATAATCGACAGTAGCCGTTTAAGGAAATGAGCATAGATGAGGATGGCGGTTGGTAACGGACCACAGATAATCAAATCCGGGTGAAAATTACCTATTTTGCCGGTGGCCCTTAAAAAGGGAGCCGGTTTAAAGAAGGGACCCTTGGAGATGACGGTGAGGAAAGAGGCGAGTGCCGGAAAGGGAGAAAAGATTTTGGAGAGAAACTTGATGGGACGAAATAGTCTGGTATATACCGAGAGGCGGAAGACAGGAAACGGAAAGCCGGAACGAATTGACGGTGGACGGTGCGGACGGATAAAGTCGTCGGTGCTTTGGCAATCACTGGTGATGACAAGCAGGGAACGGCGATCTGGAGAAAGCAGCCTGGCGATGTCAGCGACAAATTGGGAGCCGCCGTCGATGGCGGGATAAAATATGTGAGATAGTAGTAATATCTTCATTTGGTTTTACAAATAATATTTTCTCATGTTGACCAGACTAGCTAAATCGAGAGTGACGAGGTTGCTTCTGTCGGGGGGGTTAATGTATTTTGCCTTCAGAAGAGTGGACATGGGGGCGGTTGTCCGTGGGTTGGCGACGGTGCCCTGGTGGTTTGTGCTGGCGAACCATTTGTTCTCGACAGTGATATTGATGACGGCGTCACTTAGATGGGGATGGCTTTTGGTCGGAAGGGTGGGATTTGTAGATTTGCTTACTTTTACAAAAGCAAGTTTTCTGGGTAATTATTATTCTTTGTTTTTTCCAACAGGGGTGGCCGGAGACGTGTTTAAGTGGACTTCATTGCAAAAGAGGTATCCAAAGTTGACTAGGACGCAATTGCTTGGTTCGGCGCTTATCGATCGGGTGGTGGGTTTTTCGACTTTGTGCTGGATGGCCCTTGGGACGGGAGTAGTGGGATGGTACATAAAAAAGAATATTCCAATTTACTTATTATCGATATTTGGCTTGTTTGGAGTTGGGGTAGTTGTATTTTGGGTGATGGTTTTGCGATGGCCACTTGGAGCCAAGAAAACAAAATATAGAGCGGTAAATAAACTACTAGAACTAGCAACGCTTTTGAGGATGGTCGAGCGAAAAAGATTAATATTAATTTTTTTTGTATCGGTGGTTTGCACATTTATGTGGATTATGCAGATATACCTGATTAGTGTTGTCTTTGGGGCACCCCTTGGACTAATGGATTCGTTTATTTATTTGCCGGTTATTGGCTTTATTTTGGCCTTGCCGGTGTCAGTGGCGGGATTTGGAGCCAGAGAGCATTTGTATTTGTTGTTTTTTGTCCAGAGCGGGTTGTCGCCGGAAAACTTGTTGTTGATATCGACCTTTGTCGGGCTAAGTGGCATACTAAACTCGTTAACGGGAGGGTTGTTAACTTTGTTTTGATATACTTTTTTATTAACTTTATAATCTTTGGGAGGCCAGATGAGACAAAAAAAAGTGATGGTGACCGGTGGTGCCGGTTTTATTGGTTCTCACGCGGTTTCATTACTACTGCAGAAGGGGTACAAGGTGGCAGTGCTGGACAATCTTTTTCGGGGTTATGGCGAGGTGGTGGAAGTATTGGCCGAAAAATATGGTGAGGAATCGGTTAGTCTTTATAATGTCGATCTTCGGGAGAGAAGTAAGGTTGAGGAGGTGATTAAAGAGGTAAGGCCAGAGGGAGTGTTGCATTTTGCGGCATTGTGTTTGGTAAACGAATCGATGGAAGATCCGGGACTTTATTTTGAAAATAACGATTTGGGAACATTAAATCTGTTGGAGGTTTTGCGTAAGGCAGGAGTCGATAAGCTGGTATTTTCTTCAACCTGCGCGGTTTACGGGGAGAGTCATTATTTGCCGGTTGATGAAAAACACCCGACTAATCCAAGTAATCCTTATGGTCAGTCGAAGCTGATCGCAGAGGAAATGATTAGGTGGTTTGGGAAAATTTATGGTTTAAAGTATGCAATTTTTCGTTATTTTAATGTGGCTGGCGCGGATGAGGAGGGGGTAATTGGTGACAGCAAAAGACCATCGCAACTTTTGATGCAGAACGCGGTGCGTGGTGCTTTGGGGATAGAGCCGTTTAAATTAACCTGTCCAAAAGTGGATACGCCCGATACGACACCGATAAGGGATTATGTTAATGTTTTGGATCTTGGCGAGGCTCATATTTTGGCGTTTGAATATTTGGTTAATGGAGGAGCAAGTGAGACGTTTAACCTGGGGACAGGCAGGGGAAATTCTGTGTTGGAAATAGTCAACAAGGTGAAGGAGATTACCGGGGTGGATTTTCCGGTGGAGAGAGGAGAGGCGCGAAAGGGCGAGTATGCGCAGATATATGCCGATATTACGAAAGTCAAGGAAATTTTGGGTTGGCAACCTAAAAGAACGATTGGAGATAGTGTCGAGGCTTTGGTCAAGTGGTATAAAAACCGGCCCAGTGGCTGGAGTCACTAGGTGGTTGGACGCGGTGACGTTTGAGAAAGTCGGTGGGTTGATTTTTTTAGAGCGGATGTTGGTATATACTTCAATATTTAATATTTGGGAATGAAAAATGTTTAGTTGGCAAACAAAACTATCGATGGCAAAAGCGGTTTTGACCAAGGATTCTCCATTTTACATCCAGTTTTATATTTCAAAATACTGTCACCAGAAGTGTAAGATGTGTAATATTGTCGAGGCGAATGCGGACTTAAAACCGTTTGACGTAGAAAAGATTGAAGCGATTGCCGATAATCTAAAAAAAATTGGAGTGGGGGTGGTGTTGTTGACGGGGGGAGAGCCTTTTATGCGTCCGGATATCGACAAGATCGTGAAGATTTTCAAAGAGAGAGGATTGGATGTGAGGATGCAGACCGCCGGTTTAATAACCCGGAAAGATTTAATAAAAAAGTGTGTTAAAAACGGGGCGAGGGATATAAACGTAAGTATTGATTCGTTGGACGAAGAGATGTCGGATTATATAAACGGTTTAAAGGGTTCATGGAGAAATGCCATGAAAGCCATTGCCTACATTTCGAGAACTTTCCCTCAAAAAGATACAATTTGTGCTTTGGGGTGCGTGTTGTCAAGATATAACTATCGAGAGATTGAGGCGGTGCTTGATTTTGCCACAGAGATTGGTTGGTGGCTGTCGTTGGTGCCGGTGCACATAACCAAGACCGATAAGCCACTAAATTTCAGGGGATACGATGAATATTTTAGTTTCAAAAAGACAGATTTCGGCTATCTGGAGAAGTTAATTTCAAGACTGAAAAAGAAAAAGAAGGATGGGCTGATGTTGTTTGATTCCGATGATTATTTGGATTCGATATTAAGCTTTATTATTGATGGTAAACCAAGCTGGAGGGAAAAAGAGGTTTGCGACAGTCCGAATTTGTACTTCGCGGTACTTCCGGACGCAAGTTTTGCACCGTGTTGCGATCACAGGTTTGGCGATAAAGTGTATGTATACGACGAAGATTTTCCCGACCTTTTCCGTTCGGCCGATTTTAGAAGAAAGGTCAGGAAAATAACCAGCAAATGTCCGGGATGCAATTTTGGCAGTTATCCGGAGATGACTTTGTCGGCAAGGTCCTGGTCGACTATTAGAGAGAGGCTCTGGTTGCAGATTAAGGCACAGAAAAGTGGCCTAAGGAGGCTGGAGGATGAAGAGTTATTCAGGATTGTCGATCAGGTTAAAGGAAAATATGGTGATTACTATCACAATTTAAAGTTTTTAAAACGTCAGGCGAAAAGGTGGCCAAAAGCTGGCAATATACCAAAAGACCTATGGAACGAAAACTGACGGTTTTTTTGACCGGGGCGAGCGGTTTTTTGGGTAGCTATTTGAGAAGGAGCTTAAATTCGGATAAGAGAGTGGGGGTGGTGTATTTGTTTGATCGGGGTGGGATTGAAGTTGAGAATGATAAGGAAGTGGTGTTGAGGGGAGATTTGTCGGAGATAGAGAAATATAAGAAACAGCTGATCGGGTCGGATTATGTTTACCATCTGGCGGCGATAGCGACATTTGGGAGTGACGAAGATTATATGGGAGTTAACTATCTGGGCACAAAAAGTATAGTTGACCTTTTGAGAAAGGAGAAGGACAGGAGATTAAAGAGTTTGATTTTTACCAGCACAATAGGGGCGATTGATAGGCGCCCAAGCGACGATTGTCGCCAGCCGATTGATAATGCAACAGAACCCTCCCCCACCTCCGAATATGGGAGATCGAAACTAAAGGCGGAGAGGTGCCTTAAGAAAAGCGGTTTGCCATTTACGATTATCAGACCGACCTGGATTTACGGACTGGGGATGAGGCAAAACTCACATCTTAACGCCTTTGTGACTTTGGCAAGGAAAAACAGCCCAGTTTTTCGTTTTAAT
The DNA here is from genome assembly GCA_002329385.1 of Candidatus Shapirobacteria bacterium UBA1435. Classification (GTDB taxonomy): domain Bacteria; phylum Patescibacteriota; class Microgenomatia; order UBA12405; family UBA12405; genus UBA1435. Next base: position 54,085 of record DCTR01000034.1, on the reverse strand, counting down.
TTTCCGGGGAAAGTTTCTTTGATTTATGTTGGTGATTTGGTGGCGGCGATGGTGGGGTGTCTGGAGAATGGGAAAGTGTTGGGAAAGACTTATCTGGCAGTTGGTGAGTCTTTAAGTCTGGGGGAGATATTTGGAATAATTTATCAAAGTGTTAACGGACGGAAGGTTAGACAGTTGCCGTTGTTGCCTATTGGGTTTCTAGTAAGCTGGCTACACCGTTTTTTGCCACTAACGGTGAGTAATCTGTTTATTAATTATTTATGGGCGAAGGATGAGGAGTTTAAAGAGTTATTGCCTAACGGTAATCCAAAGAAATTGAAAGACAAGGTAGGAGAAGTGGTGGAAAATAACGCCTTTGTGAATGGTTATTGGGTAGTGACAGGGGCAAATAGCGGGATCGGAAGAGCCTTGGCAAAAAGGTTGGATGAGGAGGGAAAAAGATTAGTGTTGATAGATAGGGTGACGGATAATATTTTGGCCTATGATAAAAAGCACTTGGTTTGGCAATGTGATCTGGCTGATAGGGATAGCCTGAAAGAGTTGGTTGATAGGCTTGCGGGCATTCGGATCTATGCTTTGATAAATAATGCCGGAGTGGGGTATAAGGGCTTATGGACAAGTAGAGGCTGGGACGAGTTGGAGAAAATGATAGCGGTTAACATGGTGGCGCCAGTCTATTTAACAAATTTTTTATGGAAAGAGTTAGAAAAAAATAATGGTGTAGTAGTGAATATCGGCTCAAGCGCCGGGTATCATTCGCTGCCTGGGATGAGTGTTTACGCGGCGACAAAATCTTTTGTCATAAACTGGACGGAAGCATTGGCCGAGGAGTCGAAGAAAGTTAGGGTTGTTTTGTTTTCGCCAACAGGAACGGCAACAAATTTTCAAAAATCAGCAGGGGTGCGAAGCGAGGCGGGACAGGGACTTTTGAGCCCAGCGGAAGTGGCTGAAAAAATATGCAGGTCAATACTTAGCGGCAAAAAACACGTTATATTTGGAAATTTTAAGTCGGTGTTGCTGGTGCGGGTTTTGGATTTTTTGCCGATATCATTTAGGACAAAGATACAGGGTTGGCTATTTAATAAGATGAGATGAAGCAGTGTAGCCTGTGCAAAAAACCATTAAAGAAAAGCGGTGTTTATTGTCGGTGCCTTGGCTGTGGCCATGATTATTTTGACGGCTTACCTGTCGACAGGGAGATGGTTAACGAAAAACTGGATAAGGATAAAGTAAATCCAGGTTGGTTGGACAGAGAGAAGGTAAAACTAGTTAAAATAGTGGACAAAAGGAGGAGCGGGTTGGTGGATATTGGATCAGCGGCGGGGACATTTTTGTTTGCCGCCGGAAGGGAATACAAAAATCGTTTGGGTGTTGAGTTGACCAAACAATCGAGAGAGTTTTCAATAAAGAATTTTGGCCTTAAGGTGTTTAAGTCGGTTGGGGAAATAAGTTTTAAGGGTGTTTCGGCGGTGACCTTTTGGCATTCGTTGGAACACATCCCATTCGGGAAAGATGTCGACACTGTTTTTGATAAGATTGGGCGAGAGGCAGAAGACGAGGTTAGGGTGATTATCTCAGTGCCTAACAACCGGTTTTGGTTGGATAGGTTGGCGAGAGAGAACAACACATATTATGATAGTTCGAGTCATTTTCATCAATATTCCCCGGAGTCATTGGTGCTTTTTATGAGTAGATACAATTTTGTGCCTGAAAATTGGCATTTTATTCTCCCCTATTCCTTTTTCGGCTATTTGCAGACCGGGTTAAACATGGTTTTTAGACCGAGAAATTTTTGGTACTTTGTCCAAAAGAGAGGCAGGGAATTTTTTGGGTCGAAAACAAAGACAAAATGGCTATGGTGGTTGAATGTGTTGACTATGGTTGTTTTGTCGCCAATGGCGTTGCTTGGTAGCGGAGTTGATTTTATTGACAAGAAGAAGGCGACGGTGATGACAGTATCTTTTAAGAGAGGAGACAAGAATAAATGATAGTTGATTTAGTTGTGCCGATTTTCAACGAGGAACGGTATTTAAGGAAATTTTTGGCTGAAGCAGTGAGGGCGAGAAGAGTGCTTGGGGATGGGGTTAGATTAAATTATATTTTTGTGGACAGAGGGTCTGGTGATGGTTCGCTGGAGTTATTGTTTAGGAAGGCGGAAAAACATCGTTATATCAAGATTGTCAGCTTAACCAGGGATTTCGGTTTCCAAAGAGCGGCTTTGGCAGGGATGGAGTTTTCAAAGGGAGAAATAGTTGGAGTGTGCCGGCTATCGGGTTTTAGTATAAGGAGAGTGTTGAGGTTGATGTTGGATAAGGTGGAAGAAGGTAATGATATTGTTTATGGTAGTTCCTTAGTTTCCTATAAGAAATCGTTAATCAGAACAATTGTTGGCGGAATTTATTATGGCTTTCTAAGGAAGGTGTCAGGGATGGATTTGTCCCACGAGTTTGAGTCGATTGTGTTAATGAAAAAATCAGTGGTTGAGGCGGCGAAGAAGATTTGGAAGAGAGGTCTGCACATATTTAGCAGCCTAAACTGGGTTGGGTATCGGACGGGTTATGTGTATTTTAGGATTGACGACCAGGAGGCGGATAGGAGGGTAGATTTGAAACAAAAGTGGCGCTTGTTGGGTGATGTGATATTCAGCTTTTCGGATGTGCCGTTGAGGATGGCGATAAATTTAGGGACGGTGATAGTTGGTTTAGCCTTAATGGCCGGTTTATTGATTGTCTATCTGAGATTTTTTACTCCATACAGTGTGCCGGGAATTTCGGCGGTAATTATGGCTGTATTAATGATGGGTGGCGTGCAAATTATGATACTAGGGATCATTGGTAGGTATATTGGTTCGGTGTTTGCCGACTCCAGCGATATTCCGGCATATGTGGTCGGAGGGGTAAAAAATATTTCCGGTAGCGAGGATACGCTGATGACTTTAGAGCGGGCTGACGTCTTGCAGAAGGAGGAGAGTTTTCATGATGACTGGGCAGATGCGGTTAAGATAGAAAATGTGATGGTTGACGAGTTCTTTAATGCCTGCACCGCGCCGGAGAACCGTTTTATTATGAGTCGTATTGGCGAGGTGAAATCTAAAAAGATACTGGAGATTGGTTGTGGCCTAGGGGAAGCGTCGGTATATTTTGCGAAAAATGGGGTTAAAGTTGTAGCTTCGGATATTTCCGGAGAAATGATTGGCCTGGCAAAGAAAGTGGCGGAATATCACAAGGCTGGCTTGGAAGTATGCAAGTGTTCGTCGATAAAAATCCCCTTTGGCGACCAGGAATTTGATATCGTCTACGCGGCAAATGTTCTACACCATGTAAATTTGGAAGCAACTTTAAGAGAGGTGTCGAGGGTATTAAAAAAAGGTGGGATTTTTGCTTGCTGGGATCCGTTGGCCCATAATGTGGCAATAAATATTTACCGCCGTAAGGCGATGAAGGTGAGGACGGAGGACGAGCATCCGATAAAATGGAACCAACTGGAGGCTTTCAGAAAAAATTTTAGCGAGGTAGAAGTAAAAACAACTTGGTTAACGACGTTGTGGATTTTTGTAAAGTTTTATTTTATAGACAGGGTAGATCCAAATAAGGAAAGATACTGGAAGAAGATTTTATTGGAGGCGAACAGACTGGAAAAGATATATTATCGTTTGGAAAAAATTGACGATTTTATATTAAAATATCTGCCGTTTGTGAGGAGATATTGCTGGAATATGGTGGTGGTGGCGAGAAAGTGAGACTGATATCGTTGTTAGTCGACGGAGAGGCGGCCAAAGCAGAATAGCGGTGTTTTAAGTAGCTGGCTATTGACTGGTTGCAGACAGTCAAAGTCAAAAAGATATTCAGCCTGGGGTAATGGGGACTGAACATCAAGGCCAAAGTCGTAGCCATTATAAATGGCGTTATTTTGGTTATGCAGATAGAAAGCAGTGTTTTTCTGATCGACAATGTGGAGAAGCCGATTATAGAATACCCTATCCTTGTCGGTTTTTCTGACATCCAGATAGTTGCCGGTGATGACAATACGGCTATTGACGATGTGGTGGCGAACAAGATAGTCTTCAAATTGTTTTAGACTGGCGGTGGAGGTGGCTAGATGATTTTTGGTTGAAAAGAGTAAAGCGGACTGTCGGTTTAAGATGATGGTGGAGTTTTCATAAAAGATAGAAAAGCAGTTGGAAAAAATGACAACGGAAAGCAGCAGTGTGATCGGCAGTCGAAAAGGTTTGCGGTTGCCAACGGATAAAAGTAAGGCGAAAAGGAAAAAATATAAGTATAAGCCGAGGGTGAACCCCAATTTGCCCAGGGCATAGATCTGATCAGCCTGGTAGAGGATAAGGGCGTATAAGGAAAGGATAATAACATTAATAAAAAAGAAAGAAAGCCGACTATCTGATTTTTTGATTTCGGAAATAGAAAGCACGCTGCCTGACGGCCATAATTGGCTGTTTGGTATTAAAGATGTTATTCGCTTTATTATTAGCTTGAAGGTTGAAGTGTTTTTAATGTAAGCCATGATAGTTAATGAAAAGCCAAAAAGAACAACGGCCATAAGTTTGTTTTTTAGCTGAAGGTAGAGGTTAAAAATATTTTGAGGAATTCCCAGCTCTCGGAGGATATAGCCAGACAAGGCAGAGTTGGCAGAGATGTCGGAAAAGCCGAGAAATACAGAGGAAAAATCTTTAATCTGCTGATAGAAGGGGAAGACAATATATTTGCCGATGTCGTTGGCAAACCGGTAGTCAGTAACGGCTTTGCCAATATTGATTACCGGGGCAAAATTGATGTTGGTAAGGATGATGGTGATTGTGGTTAATAGAAAAAGGTTGACTATTATTGTTTTTTTCTGTCGGGTGCGGATGAGTTTAGGGATGGTAATGATAAAGAAGCTGATGGGAAGAATCAGATGGTAGGGGTAGGTGGCGATGCAGACGGATAGAGAGATGCCGCAGACTAAAAGTGTTAAGAATTGATTTTGCCGATCGATAGTGTCGCTAAGATTAAGCAGGAGGAGAAAGAGAAAAAGGGAGTTGACGATGAAAAAATATTGGCCAAAGAAAGAAAGAGAGAAGAGAAAAAAAACGGGGGCGAGAAGTGAGGAGACAAAAGAGATGAAGACGGCTAGCGCCGTTTTTTTTGTCAGCCTGGAAAAAATGAGATAACTTGTAGGCATGAGCAAAAACCATAAAGCGGGTGCGGAAAGCGAATAGGCGATGCGAGTGTTGGAGAGGGTTATAAAGGCAACAATAGAGAGAAAAATGTTTTCGGCAAAACGGAAAGTATAGATAGTCCAATTGTCGGATGGCGGGAATTTGGTAAACAGGTGAGAAAGATTGATGTAGTGAAAAGAGTCGGTTAGAGATTGGCCTAGCGACCACCCTGGTTCAGTGATGTTGGGGAAAAACAGGAATGAGACGATGACGAAGTCAAGGGCGAGCAGCAGGCCGAAAGAAGGGGAAGGGAGGGAGATCCTGGGGCGGGTGATGGGGGGGATGATTTTACACTTGGCCATGATCAGGTAGGACAGACCGATGGCAGATATGCCGATGGGCAGAGAAAACTTGACTGGCAGAAAATAGCAGAGGCTGGTGGTGATGACGGTAAGAAGAGATATNNTTATTTTTTCGAGAGAGGTTTTGCGGGTAAGGCCAAATACAAGCGGAAAACCGACAATAAAAAAGAACAAAAGGATGGTGGTTATTTGGAGATAAAAGCGGACGAGGGCGAAGAAAATCGGGAAAAAGAGGCGGGCGTATCTTTGGGTCAATGAGGTGTCAATATCAGCGGCAGATCCGATGGGGATTTGAGAGAGCAAAAACGGGTGATGCCCAAGATTGATGGTGAGGTTGGCCGGAGTTTGAATTTGACCGATGCGGACAAGGCCAACAGACGGGTAAACTTTATAGTGGTAGACAGTTTGTCGGGAGGGAATTTTTACTTCCTGCCATTGTTCGTGAGGCGAATACAAGTCGATGAGGGCAATAGTCTGACCGTTTTGAGCGACCTTGACTATTCCGCCGTTTTGGTGACGGAGGAAGTAAAATGATAAACCGCTAGTGTTGGCGGTGAGTTCAATAGTGCTTTGGGGCCAGGAGGATGCGTAGCGCCCGCCTTTGGAGAAATCTCCCCAAGCGTGCCAGTCGCCATTGATCACTTTAAAAAGGGTTGGGTTGTCGACCAGTCCGTGGTGGAAAGTTGATGGCGGAGTGAACATGACCTCGCGTTGGGTTCGTGAGAGTGGAGTGGAATTGGTGATGGTGATGGTGTTGGAGGAAAGCCCAGGGGAGGAAATCAAATCGAGGGTCTGGCCTTTTTGATTGTAGGCGGTGACGGTTGAGCCGGTTTCGGTCTCGATAGACAGATCCAGCGGCGATAGACAAAAAATGGCGGAGACGACAAAAGTGACGAGAAACAATGGGGTGGTAAGAGCGGTTATTTTTTTGAGGGACATAAATACCTGGCTATTTTAGGGTGATCAAGGAGTAGATAATGTTGGCCAAGGGGATGTTGGCTCTGGCGATGATGCCCATCGGCCAAAATTGACTGGCCAAATCTTGTTTAAATCTTTGAAAAATGCGGCATGGGGATAAGTCGGTAAAGATAAAGTTGAGTTTTGGTTGATAGTTGAACCGGCTGGTTTTGTAAACGCCAAAACTTTCAACATGGGAATATCTTAAGAAGGAGGCTGCTTCGTGGTGACGGGGATAGATAATGAAACGAATAACCTGGTCAAGCGGAAAGTGAGAAGAGTGTTCGGGGTTTAGGCCGATTATGTTTTGATATTTCTGATATATATCAACATAATCGTATATCGCTTTTTGAGTTTTGTGGAAAAAACGATGATAGTTGTCTTTTTCGGAAGGGTATTGTTTGGTGATTGGTCCGGTTGAAGAGTATTTAAGGCAGCTGCCTTCATTTGGCGTGGTGGTCATCTCAAAAAGCGGACCGTTAAAAAATATCAGTTTTTGAAACCAGTCAGGGTTGTTGGCGTCGGCAATCAGACCGTTTTTGTGCCCGCAATTTGCTTGGTTATTATCACACAGACAGCCAAGATACAGACCGTGGAAACGGACGTTGGGAAATAGACGGGAGAGGCTGTCTTGCATCGATCCTTTCCAGCCGATATCGACAAGGGCGACCTGTTTTTGTTGGTCAAGGGTAAGTTTGGAAGTATAGTCGTAAAAATATTGTTTTTGCTGTTTTTGGGTTTTTCGGAAAATTTGTCTAAACTGCTTGTCGGCGATGATAGAGGCGAGTTTTTTGAAATTGTAGTTGGGGTCGAGGGGGTCGTTTTTACCAATTCCGTAGCGGTGAAAGACAGTAAGCAAAGTTTGGGGAAGATTGAGGTTTTTGAGGAGCTGACTTGGGGTTTGATGGCTGTATTGCCGCCAGATGCGATTGATTTCATCCAAGGAGAGTTTGCTGATGGAGGTGAGGTAGACCGATTTGCGACTGGCGACTAGGTAGTGGGGAATGAGGCTGGGATCGTGGTTTAGGGTATTGAAAATATTAAGAAATATTTTGCCTTCACGGGAAAGAAAATATAGGTGCGGGAGACGATGGCGCTGACAATAATCGATTATTTTTTCGACGAATGAGATATAGAGTGGAGCAAGAAAAAGACCCAGATCGTAGTCGTAGTCGCCTGTTGGGGGAAGGTGACTGTCAACGATTTCCTTGAGAGTGGCGGATTCAAAAAAAGGATTTTGTTTTCGGAGGTTTTCGGTAATCTCAATTTTTTTGTTTTGGTATTTTTGCGCAGTGTCGAAAAGCAGAAGACTGTCGATCTGGTGATTGGCGGCAGAGATAAAATCACTTTGTGGGTTATCCCCTATCATGAGAGTATCTTTGGCAGAAATGGTTTTTTCAGCCAACAATTTCTGGTAAAGCCGGCCGCTTTTTTTGGTGAGGAGTGATTCACATGAGCAATATCCTGCGTCAAAAAATTGATCGAGACCGAGCTTCTTGAGAAAAACGAAGACAACTTTAGAATCAAAATAAAAGTCGGAGATGAAGATGATTTTTTTCTTTTGTTTCTTTAAAGAGGCAAGAATGGTTTTGAGGTAATCTTTAGTAAACTGGCAGCTGGTTTCAATGTTAATTTCGTATTCGGTGATTTGTTTGGGGGAGGGGGGGGTTGATTTGGGAAATTCATTTTTGATTTTGGTCAGCCAAAGTTTGACCACTTGAGAATAACGATTGTCAGGGTCTAGTCCCTGGGAGAGGTTGTGTTGACCGACTTCGATTTCGGACAGGTATCTTAGGTGTCTGATGCGCAAATAGTCGGTGTTTATTGCTTTGGCGATGTATTTGCTGGTTAGGTCTTTGACTGATTCGCCGGGGATAGCCCGGTAGATTAAGGTATCAAAAACGTCAAAGGCAATGGTGTGATATTTTCTGGTTAAGATCTGGTGATTTTTTAAAAGGCTGTCTGGAGAAACGGCGTTTGGGTAACGCCGGCGGGTTAACCATAATTTAGCCTGGAATAGTGTGGGAAAACGATTGAGAAAAAATAGCTTCAGATATTTTTTAAAATTCGGCCGGATGACTTGAGGATCGGATGCAATGCCCTTTGATTGATCTATTTTGATACGAATTAGGTGCCGGATGACAAAAAGCGGTAGTTTTTCTGGTAGATTCATGGGGTTTATTGGCGGTACTTTTGTGCCTCGGCATAGGCATTCTTAATGATGATTTCAAATTTGGTGGGGTTATGATCAATCTCAAAAAGCAGGCGGTTAAGCTGAAAGTTGTTTTGAAAAATTAAATAACAAAAACCGGGGAGGCCACTAAAGCCGACGATTGGCTTGCTGGTGATAATTAATTGGCGATTAAACATGGCCTGGAGAGCATGGGGAAGATTAATTTGAGGGCAGACAAGTGGTTTTTGATGGTCATCGTAGGCTTCGGGGATGATTTTCAGCTGATGGGGACTGATGGTGACCGAAAAGGGAACGGTGTATTTGAAGTCGGCAGGTGAAGGGTGGAGAATGGTCAGACGGTGGCGTAGGCAGGCAAAAAGCAGGATTTTCGAAAAGTGTGGTAAGACGGGAGAGAGAATAGTCACTTTTTGTCGGGAAAATATCAGGCCTAGAATTTGAAGGAAAGAAGGAGAGTTAAGCAAAATCATATTTTTTCAGAGGTAAATTTGAGTGGATAGTGCTTGTAATCGTAGTGTGTTGCTAGGCTTTTTTGCCCAAGAAAAAGGCCGGTTGTTTTTTGGGCTATTTTGTCGACAAGAAGACGGGCAGTTTCTTTAATGGTCAAGGGGTGGAAGAGGGCGGAGTAGGCAGGCCCGGAGATGCCAACGGCTGACGATATGGCTTGGTTGATAGAAATTGTCGGTTGGAGCGAGGTGTCGTCAAGGATGGTTTGAATGTTTTTGATAAACTGGGAAGAAGAGATCGACCAGTCGGGCCATTTTTTGGCTGTATTCAGGGCATTATTTTTTAAAATTGACAGATAGGATGGATCTTTGAGTAGTTTGGAGAGACCATCGATAACGGCGGCAAAGTTATCCATGGGATAGACCAGAGAATTTATACCGTCTTTGAGGTATTCGTCGTAGCCGGTGACATCAAAGGTAACAGCAGTGCCGCCGCAGTGCATCATTTCCAGAGGAGGACCAAACATCCCCTCAACCTTACTTAATTTTAGAATAAGATCACATGATCTCATAATGCTGGAAACTTGGGCAAAAGGTATTTGGGAAAAAGTCCTGGTGGTGCCAGGAAACTTGTCTATTTTGGTGGGGGTGAGAAGCCAAATATCACGACAGCCGGATTTGTTGGCAACGTCGACCGCCGCTTCAGTTTGTTTGAAGAAGACTCCAAGGGCACCTTCGACCAGGATCCTTGGTCCCAATGGTCTTGACCGATCAACGGTTTCGCCGGAAGGTTTGAAGACGGTTTTGTCGATGCCATTTAGAGCGAGGAGGGCAGATTGATGATGAATTTCTTGCAGATACCTTTGAATCCAATGAGCTTCAGTGAGGAAATAAAAGGGTAACTGGTAAGTAAAATCGATTATTTCTTTGAGTTGTCTTTCGGAAGGCTGGCAGAATTTTGATTCGATTGACTGAACAAAATAGGCACTTTTTCGAGTCTGGATTTGGGGCAAAAAGAAGACGGTTTTCCACCAGGTGGCCAGACATAGGTCATATAGTTGAGAGGCGGCGTCCTTGAGGGAAATAAAGCATAATTGTTTTGCTTGGGGAAACCAATTGAGACGGTTAATGTCGAAAGGATGTTCGGTAATAATGGTGATTTGGTAGCCGTATTGCTGGAGAGCAAGGGCATGTTTGAAAATGACATAGGTGCCTCCAGAGATATCGGGGGAGCCGAGAAGGATAGCGATTTTGATATCTTTGGGATGCAGGCGGTGGTGGAGGTTAATGAAGTGCCTTTTGTCGAGATGAATGGGGGTAAAGTCGCTATCGGAATGGTCGAGGGGAGGTGAAGAAAAAATGTTGGTGTCGTAAGACTGGATTAGGAGGGGAAGGTTTTGAGCGAGGAAATGGTAATTATTTTTGGCAATCAAACTTCTAAGAAGTTTACGATTTTTGTTGGAAGTGTTGACCTTGGAGTTTTTTCGAATCCGGTAATGGAAAAGCGGATCTTTGACGGTGTGCCACTTGTAGCCTATCGAATTGGCTTTGATCCAAAAATCCCAATCTTCGTAACCTCTTAGGTTTTCCGAATAACCACAGACGTTTTCCCAGACTTCCCTTTTGTAGAGAGAGGCGTAGTGGAGCTGGTTGCTTTTAACGATTTCGAGAGAATCATAATCAGCTACCTGCCAGATGGTCCTCTTTTCGCCAAAAAATTTGGCGTAGGTGGTGATAATGCCAAGGTCGGGGTCGTTTGATTCCTGAAAGACCTGTTGGCATTTCTTTAAGTAGTTCTGGTCGAGAATGTCGTCGGCATCAAGGCAACAGATTAGCTTCCCCTTCGAGTGTTTTATGCCAAGATTTCTAGCAGAGGCGACGCCGGCGTTGGCTTGCTGGTAAAATTTGATTTTATCTTGGTATTTATTTTTGAGCTTGATCAAGGCGGATACCGATTCGGAGTCGTTGCTGCCATCGTCGACGACAATGATTTCGGTGGGCTGGTAAGTTTGGTTTAGGGCGCTTTTGATGGCGGCTTCAAGATATTGGCCAAGATTATAGTGCGGGATAATAATGGAAATGAGCGGTTTATTTTGTTTTGCCATGATTTTGTTTTTTTGGTGATAATAGATAGACAAATGAACCTTCAAAACATTCTTTGGGAAATAAGGGAGGTTTGAATGGTAGGGATGGCGTTGAATAAGGGTAGAGACGTTGGCAGGTCATTTTACTGCCTTTGATTAGGGTTAGAAAGTCGTTTTTAGACAATCGATTGAGGTTCATGTAACAGTCATGGTTCGATTTTTCGAAGCCATGAAGGTATTCTACCGGAAAATACGAGTTTGGGGTAATATTTTTGTCTTCTCTTAGCTTTTGATTCCAATATAAGTTGAGATCCTGTTCGTCAAAAAGCAATTGCGGCCACGGGTGGTAGATATACTCCTTAAGATGGCTGCCATACCTGTCTTGGTAGTGGTTAAAAACAATGACGGCATGTCCGGAGGGACGAAGCAGACGGTGAAAGTGGTTTAGGATGGAGACAATTTCGTCTTTAGGGATATGCTCAAAGACGGTGTAGGAAACGACGGTATCGTATTTGGAGGTAGATGGGAGTAAGCCAATATCGAGGTGTCTAAAAGATAAAATTTTTTTGTTTTGTCTGTCGGTTAGTTCTTGGGCATAGGCTATGTTTCTTTTTGACAGGTCGATGCCGGTCAGCTTTTTCGGGTTGAATTTTAAGATTTCGAGGCATTTGCCACCGACGCCACAACCAAAGTCGAGGACAACTTTTTGGTGAAAAAGCGTTTTTGGGTCAAGAACCTTGAAGTAAAGGTCGAGACCAAGCCGGTCATAGGTGTCACGGTAGCGGCGAAGATCATATTTAATGGTACGCAGGGTATTTAGTTGTTTCTTTTCGGGTAAAAAAAATAGATCAGTGATTGGGATTAGGGCCGTGGATAGCTTTTGATGTATATTTTTGGGGAGGATCAGTTTGGTCAGTTTGACTAAGGGGGCGAGGGAAAGCTGGAGGATTATAACCCTGGCAACAAGAGAGGTGTCGTAATTCATGATTCATAATCAAAATACTTTTGGAGTTTGAGGATGGAAGAGTCCCAGCAATGATTTTCAACCGTTTTCCGGCAGTTTTTCTGTAAGGTGCTAAACAGCTTTGGAGAAGAGATGAGCTTATTAATGGCGCTGGCGGCTTGTTGGAGATCGCCGGGTCTGACGACAAGGGCGTTATGGTTGTTTCTGATGTATTCGTCGTGGCCGGTAACTTTGGCGACAATCGGGACTCCATTGCAGGCCATCATCTCTAGAGGCGGACCAAAGAAACCTTCAACGCGGGAGAGTTTTAGAAGGATATCGCAGGAAGAATAGATCCGACGCATTTGTTCCATGGGGACTTTTTCGAAGAAGCGGTCGCATCTGCATTCTGGTTTGGGCTTGCCGTCGTTGGAGACGCACCAGACTTCGCAGTCAAGATTTTTGACAACTTCAAAAGCTTCAGCCATGCCTTTGAACGGAAGATTTATGGCTCCTTCCAACAAGATTCTTCTCCGATTCTTGGGTTTTGCCTCAAGTGGAGCGTCTGGATAAAAGATATCGGTATTAATACCGTTGGGAATATAGGCGGAGGGGNNCGGTATTTTTCTTTAAGCCATTTTTGGATCCACCTGGCTTCGGTAATATATTCAAAAGGAAAGGAGTAGGTTCGTCTGACCCGGGTTTTTAAGTAACTGCCTGTTGGGTAAAACCGAGTTTCGTCGGACTGGACAAAATAAATTTTGCGATTGACGTTTAAGAGCAGTAGTTCATAAGCGGTAATCCAGCCGGTGGCGACAACGTTGTGGTATTTTTCGACTAGTCTCCGATTGTCTTTAAGAGTGACGACTTTGACTGATTGGTTGGGAAACCAGGAGAGGTCGCTAGTTTTGTCCATGGTGGCGATCAGACAGTGGTAGCCTAATTTTTGCAGACGGTTTAGGTGTTCACAGACGACGGCCACGCCGCCGGTGATCCTTGAGGTGGGGATAATGTAACAAATCGAGGTGGATGTTTTGGTAGCCGAGTTTTGGTTTTTTAGCGCTTTGGTTGGCTTGAGTTTAGATTTAAGATAGCGGAGGAGGAAGACAAAATCGTCAAAAAAATACTGAAGGTTGCGAATATATGTTCGAATAATTTCAGGGACCAGAAAACGGTAAAGATTCATATGTCATTGACCGGAGGCGATATCGCGCTGGTAAGTCTCAAAGACTTGGGGTGGAGCCCCCTGATCGATAATCTGTGAATGGTTAAGATAGATTGCCCGATTACAGAAAGAAACAACCGAAGGCTGGGAATGGGAGACATAGAGGATAGTGACACCTTGTTTTTTGAAGATTTCCATCTTTTCAAAACATTTTTGTTGAAAAGAAGCGTCGCCGACGGCAAGAATTTCGTCGATAATTAGTATCTCTGGATCGACATGGACAGCGATGGAAAAGCCAAGCCTCATATACATCCCCGAGGAATAGTGTTTTACCGGCTGATCGATAAATTCGGCCATTTCTGAAAAATCGATAATGGAGCCGATCTTTTCTTTAATTTGTGATTGAGTCAGGCCAAGAATCGAACCATTAAGATAGACGTTTTCCCTTCCGGTTAGTTCGGGGTGAAAACCGGCGCCGAGTTCGATAAGGGGTGACACCTTGCCACGGACAACAACTTTTCCTGAAGTCGGCGACATGACGCCGGCGACGAGTTTGAGAATGGTTGACTTTCCGGAGCCATTTGGGCCAATTATGCCGATTGATTCTCCTTTTTGTACCTGAAAACTGATATTGTCGAGAACGGTGTGGCGGTGGGCAGTTTGGTGACCACGGAGCATGGCCGGCAAGAACTCCTTAAAGGTTTTTTGTGCCTGAAGGTTGAAAACTTTGGTTACCTGATGAAATTCCACTGCGGGGGATTGGTCGGGCATTTAAGTCGATTTTATATTAAACTGATAGAGTTTATCATTTGGATTGAGCAGATGCGAACCTCCTCAACAGGGGCGAATTCGAAGACGATTGATTTTTGGAAGAATTTGAGGGTGTGCACAATAGGCGGTGGCTCGGGGATGCCGGTAGTAAACCAGGCGTTAATTGAGTGCGGGGTAAAAAATATCAGTTCAGTGGTGACTACTTTTGATAGTGGCGGAGATACGGGAAGGATGAGAACTGATGAGAGAGGAAGGATATTGGCCTATTCTGATTATTGGCGATCTCTGATGTCATTATGGACGAATGGAAAGCAAAAGGAGGTTTGGTGGAACATGTTGAGATATCGGGATGGAAGGGATCGAAATTTTGGCAACATCTTTTTTCAATTTATGGCGGAGAGACAGGGATCGCTTTTGAAAGTGGCAGATTTGTTTTGTGAGCTTACCAAGGCAGAGATTAATGGAAGGGTGGTGCCGGTTTCGGTCGAGCCGGCAGAGGTTTGTTTCGAGACGATTAGCGGTAAGCGTTATTGTGGTGAACATAAACTCGACGAACTAAGGATGTCTTCGGATATGGTATGCCGGATTTGGACCTCCCGGCCGGTTAAGGCCAACAAGGAGGCAATGAGGGCGGTAGAGAACGCGGAGGTAATAATTATCTGTCCAGGGAGTATGTTTGGTTCGGTTTTGATAAATTTTTTGCCTGAAGGAATAGCCAAAAGTTACCAAAGATCGCAGGCAAAAAAGATATTGGTCACCAATATTATGTCGGTTAGAAATGAGAACCACGGTTTTGACCAGAATGATTATCTAAAAACATTTGGCCGATATTTGGGTAAAGACTGTTTTGACTTGGTAATAATGGCCGACCTTGATTGTCTTAATAAATCTGACCTAAAAAAGGCCAAAATGTTTTATCGGATGGAAAGGTCTTATCCGATAAAATCGGCAAAAACAGAAAAAGTTAAGACGATGATGGCTGACGTGGCTTTGATCGAAACAGAAAACTATCGGTTAAGACACAGTGTCCAAAAAATGTCGCAATTGTTTGGGAAGATATTGATCTAGATATTGTCGGCAAAGATTTTTTCGCGGCTTTTGAAGTAGAGAATGCCAAGCTGGAGGGTGATAAGAGAGACAACGGTGGCAATAAGAAGGCTTAAGTGATTTGGCTGGCCACCGCCCAAGATGGTTTGACGGTAGGCGTTGATAATGACACTTAACGGGTTTAGCTGAAAGATGAGACGAAAACGGGTTGGCACTAAATCGGCGGGATAGATGACAGGGGTCAGGTACATCCAGAGGACCAGAACGAGGCCAAGTAGATATTGAACGTCCCGATAGAGAAGGTTGGCGGCGGAAAAGAAAAGAGACAGGCCGATGGTAAAAATTTGCTGAATGATGAATATTGGTATTACCCAAAAGATATTGGCGTTTATTGGAATTCGATACCAGGCCATATAGCCGATGAGAATGGTCAGAGCAAAAAGAAAGTCGATTATTTTGGCGAAGATGGAAGAGATAACCAATATTGATCTTGGGAAATAAACTTTGGTGATCAGGGTCGAGGAAGAAACAAGGGAGTTACAGGCGGAAGAGACGGAGTTGGCAAAGAGATTCCAGGGTAAAAGAGCGACGTAAAGGAAAACGGAATAAGGAATGTGGGAACTGGCGTTGGTTGGAATGCGAAGAATAAGCGAAAAGGCAAAACTCATAACAAGCATTTGGGCTAGTGGGTTTAATATTACCCAAAAATAGCCCAGTATTGATTGTTTATACCTTGCCTTAATTTCTCTTTTAACCATTTGCCAGAGGACTTCGCGGAAGCGATAGATTTGAACGATCTCGGAGGCAATGGAAAACATGGTTTTATTATACTCTGACACCGAGTAGGCGAAAACAGCTTTACCGCACTAGGGTGAATACTTCCAGATTTAGGCTGGAAGTGAAGAAAATAAGTTTTTTGGTAAGCGGTAAAAGGGCTATGGCTTTTTGTTTGTTGGACCAGGATAATAGAATAGGTAAACAAAAATGCAATTAATAGAAAAAATCTGTTTATCGATGACTGCGGGAGGCGGATGATGAAAAGGAAGTTGGTGGCAGTTAGCGGCGGATCGGGAATGGTGGGTAGAGGATTGGTGAAGAAATTGTTGAAGAGGGGCTATTTAGTCAGGGTGTTGACCAGAAGCGATAAATACAAAAAGGTGGGTGGCGAGGAGGTGATTTTTGGCGATATTGTCCAGGGTGACGGAATGAGGCGATTGGTTATGGGTTGTGACAATCTTATTCATCTGGCGATTTATCAGAATAGTCGTGATTGCCATCGCGAGAAATTTTTTGAGACGAATGTTTTGGGAAGCAAACGGGTTTTGGAGTTGGCGAGAGAAGAGGGCGTCAGGCTGGTGATGGTTTCTTCGGCGGTGGTATTTGAAGACAGTGGAAATGGGATGGCCGATGAAAATTGGCAAAAAATAGAGGGAGATACAAATAATTGGTACAACCAGACAAAACTAGAACAATACAAACTGTGGCTTGGCAGCCGGACGGTTATCGATTCAGTTTTGGTCTACCCGACGATTGTTTTTGACAAAAGGTCGTTTTGCGGCCGACTGATGAAAGGAGTGGGGTTGGGAGATATGTTGTTGGGCGGCAATTTTTTTGGGTCGGTGATGTTGTCTTTGGGGAAGAGAAACAGGTTGATCAATATGGTGGAGGTGGAGGATTTGGCAAAAGGAGTAATTTTGGCGATGGAGAGAGGCGGGAGGGGCGAAGACTATATTTTGGGAGGGATAAATATTAGGGCAGACGAATATCTATCGGTTTGGAGACATAAATTAGGGATTAGGGTTAACCCAAGTTGGTTGATAGGCGTGGTTTTTTTGTTGGTCAGGTCATTGGTCAGGTTTGGTTGCTGGCGAAGGATTCTTGATTCGATGTGGTTGGCGGCAAATAAGAATATGAATTTTTCGAACGAGAAAGCCAAAAAGGAGTTAGGCTTTAAGCCAGCTTACGAAAAACGGGAGGATTTTGATAGAATGTTTGATATCAGTTGGGACAAAATATGTCACAAAAGAGAATAAAGGCGTTGAGATCGAACAAAGCGGAGAATAAGGCAGCCGGTAAGGATTGGGTTGCTGGAACGGGGTCGAATTTTAGCTACCGAAGAAGTATAAAGGCTAATTGGAAATTTTTGCTTTCGGTGTCGGTGGGGATAGTGTTGATTTTTTTTAATGCACTTAACGGGGATTTTGTCTCCGACGACTATGCTACTATTCCTCATAACCCACTGGTGGCCAACTTAGGGGTGGGTTTTAAGGGTCTAAATAGCACTAATATTGTTAAGAGTTTGATTGCCTTTGTGCTAGGGGTGAAAGAATTTTATTACCATTTGACCTCGGTAGTATTTTTTATTGTTATTTGTTGGTTAGCCTTTTTGGCGATAGAGAAGCTTTTTGGCAACAGGTGGTTATCGAGATTGACGGTGTTGATATTTGCGGTAATGCCGATTCATGTTGAGGCGGTGTCGTGGATTTCGGGTCTCCCCTACTTATTTATTGCCTTTTACAGTTTGCTGGTTTTATTGATGATGATTGAGTTTTTAGAGAAAGGTAACACAAAATGGTTGGCTGGAGCGGTGATAACTTTTTTCCTGGCTTTTAGAGCGGACGTGCCGAGAATCTTTGCGGTTTTCCCTTTGATTTTTTTGTACATAATTGCCTGGGGAAACCAGGAGGTCAAGAGAAGGTTTTGGAAGATATTACCGTATTTGTTGGTAGTGGCAGTGGTGGGTGTAATTTGGGGGTGGCAAAAGATTACCCAACGGGTGAACGTGGTAAATTCGGGATACAATAGTAGTGAGAGTATTTTTTATGATCCGTTTTTTCAGTACCCGACGGGGATAGCGAAGTATCTGCAACTATTCTGGGCACCTTTTGACTTGACGCTGTATCACACGATGTATGTTTTTCCAGAGTGGTTGAATTGGTCGATTATATTGTCCTTTTTGTCGCTTATGATTTATTTTTGGTTTAGGGACAAAAGAGTTGGCTTTGCCTTGAGTTTTATTCTGGTCACCCTTTTGCCGTCGATGTCGCCGGTTAAGGTCAGCTGGTTAGTGGCAGAAAGGTATGCCTTTTTTCCTTCGTTGGGGTTTGCCCTTTTTTTGGCAATAATAATTAATGAGTTGGGAAAGGTGGCAAAACTGGCGGCGCCAACCCTGCTGATTTCTCTGTTGGTGTTTTATTCGGTGAGGATATATTTTAGAAATGACGATTGGTCGACTAATCATAAACTTTGGGTTAATACCTGTCAGGTTTCGCCAAATAGTCACAACGCCTGGAATAACATCGGTGATGATTACGACAAACTTAAAGACTATGAGAATGCGATAAAAGGTTTTTCGCAGTCAATTGCGGTAAAACCCAATTATGCTGATGCTTACCACAATAGGGCGAATATATTTTTTAAAACCGGTCGGTTGGATCTGGCTAGAGAGGGATATAATATTGCCTTAAACTTTTCGCCAAGTTTATATCAAACCTATTTAAGCCTGATACAGATTGACCTTATCGAAAGGAAGATGGATCTGGCGATTGATCATGTAAACAAGTTACTCAACCTTCAGCCGGAAAACAGTCAGGCTTGGTATGCTGCCGGCCTGGTGATGGCACAGTCAGGCAGGAAAGAAGAAGCGATTGATGCGTTACGGCGATCGTTGACTTTTGATCCGAACAACAGGGTGGCGGCAGAGTTGCTAGGAAACGTGGAGAGAAACTAAAGTATACCGAGGTATTTTGGACAGAAGCGACAGGGAGATGGCGGGTTTGAGGATGAAAGCTGACGGCGAAAAACTCTGGCCCTGGGACTATTCCAAACACGATTAAACGGTTGATCAAAAACATTGCCAAAAGAATATCGATCGATGATCTCCTGATAGGGACCAAATTGAGGAATAAGGCAGCAAGGTAATAGTTCGCCGGACGAAGTGATTTGAGGGTAGATCCATGGGTAGTAACAGGAATTTGGCTTGATATGGGTTTGGGGAAGGGTGACGGGCTGGTGGTAGCGTGAGGCAATGGTTTGGATTTTTTGATAGCGGATTGTCAGTTGCCGGGAATGGTTTTGGTGGTATTTTTGCAGATGGGTATTGGGTTCAAAAACGTTTTGAAAAGTGACGCGAGAAAAATTTACCCGGTCGGCCAGTTTGATGATTGACTCGATGTCTTTTTGGTTTTGGATTTCTTGACGATGAATAAGAACTGTGTTTAGAATAAGCTCGGTTTTTGGGGAGAGTTTTTGGGAAAGTTGAAAGAGATGAGTAAGATTTTTGACAAGAAGGGGAAAGGAGGCGCCAAGGCGGATATTTTCGTATTTTTTGTCAGTGGCATCAATAGAGACGATAATAGCTTTGGGTTTTTGCGAGAGAACTTTTTGGGCGAGGATTGGGTTTAGAAGCTGACCGTTAGTAATAAAAGTGAAGGAGACGTGGTGGCGGTTGAGGATAGTCAAAAGCTTAATAAATTGAGGGTTTAGTAGACTTTCACCCATACCGGTCAGGTTGACGTTTTGGATCGGTTTTAGCTGGCGGACGAGTTTTTCTAATGATGCGGGAGAAAGGAAGCTATGTTTGGACTGATAGTTTTTTAGATTACAGATGGAACAACGTAAGTTGCAACGGCTTGACGGTTCAATCTGGATTTCAACGGGAGGTGGAGTTTGGGGAAGCCGAAAAGCGGCGGCCAAATAATTGAAGAAGATTTTGAGGGAGCCGACAAGCTTTTGGTTGGGAGGGAGACTGGATAGTTTGGAAAATGCCTTATTAAAGTTATTCATTGGTAGAGGAAATTATTTGCCGATAGATATCATTGGTCCTTTTTTGCCATGACCAATTTTGTTCGATGAGTTCTCTGGCCTGACGGGAATATCTTTGGTAAAGCTGTCGGTTATTGATTAAAGAGAGAATGTTTTTAGCGAAAAGGGTTAAATCGAAACAGGGGGTTTTGATCATGCCTTTTGGATAATACGACTTTAGGGCGGGCAAATCGAAAGAAACGGCAGGTAACCCCCAGGCCATGGCTTCAGCAGCGGCCATACCACCACTGTCGTAAATTGCCGGATGGACGACAACCCGACTATTTTTAAAGAGACCGTATTTGCTGCGGCCGGTTTGAAAGCCGACCATTTTGACATTATTGACAAGGTCGAGAGTTTTTATTTTGTGACTAACGGTTTTGGCTAGATCACCATCGCCAATAACCAGTAGCCGAGCATTTGGTTTTTGAGCAACAACCTGCTTCCAAATGTCGATCAATTCAACTATGCCTTTTTGGACATGGAGACGGCCAAGAAAGCAGGCGTCGAATTGCCTGGTTGAGGGTGGGTTGGTTTCAAAAGAGCGTTTTAGAGTAGCAAAATTGGGGATATAGACGCCACCCTGAATAACCGAAACTTTGTTTTGGCGAAGATGTTTAGGGAACCTTTTAGTGTCGGGAAGAGAGGTGACCAGAACAAAATCAGCAAAGTTTCTGGCTAAAAAATGAGTGGGAATCTGGCTAAGGTAATAAAACAGGCCTTTTATGGGCCGGTGGGAGAGATTGTAGGGAGATCGCCGACTGAAAGGGTTTGGAGCAAAAAGGTAGTATCCGGCAATCCAGTAGCTTTTTGGATGGAATAATCTGATGATAAAACCAAGAAAGAGGTCGGGGATGAAGTCGGAGGCGGTGTAGACATAGTCAGTTGATATCAGGTCGGGTTGACGACGTAGACAATTTATTCCCCTAATTAGTCTTTTTGTTTGGTGTAAGAGGAGCTGAAAGGTGTTTGGGGTGTGGTGGCGGGCAGGGGTGTCAGTGACAATAACGGGAATATCGAGACCAAAATCTTTGATGAGGCGTGAGGTTTCGGCCGAACCAAGAACAGAAATGCGGAAATACCGTTGCCAGTATTTGATGATGTTTAAGAATATTTGGTCGCCGCCACTTAAACTGGTGCCGAGATTGTTGTTGGCGATGACCAGCAAAGAAGGTTTTTTGTTTGACAATAAGCTATTATAGTATTTGATTTATGGTCAAAGTTAATTTAGGATGCGGACCAAGCGGTGTCGAGGGGTGGGTGAACTATGATTGGGGGATGCTGCCGGTAGTGAACAAGTTACCCAGGTTGAGGGATTGGCTAGTTAGTGTGGGTTTATTACCGGTAAACTATCGGGCGGTCTGGCCAAAGTATCAGTTGGTCGATATCAGGAAGCGTTTACCTTTGGGCGATAGATCGGTTGAGTGGGTTTATTGTTCGCACGTGTTGGAACACTTGGAGTATTGGCAGGCAATTGGAGTATTGAGGGAGGTGAACAGGGTGCTAAAAAAAGGAGGGCGGGTGAGAGTGGTTTTACCAGATTTGGCTAAGATGCTGGAAAAATATCAAACCGATGGTGATGCCGACGTATTTAATAGAGACTTTTTTGGGTTTGAGAAAGACAAGAAGACCAGTCTGGTGGGGACGATATTAAGGAGGTTTATTAGGCCTCATCAGTGGATTTATGACAAAAAAACGGCGGAAAATTTGCTTAAGTCTGCTGGTTTTGAGAAAGTCGAATTTAGTGAGTATAGAAAAAGTAAGATGCCCGATGTTGACAGATTGGATGTGAATGAACACAAAACACTGAGTGTGTATTTGGAGGCGGAGGTTTAGTAGTATTTGGCGATTAGCCGGATATTATCTGGGCCGAAGTGTTTGATGGCATATGGCTGACATTGCTTTTGCATTTGATGGTAAAGTTTTCGGTCTTGGTGGAGTAGTTGAATTGCATGTTTGAGCTGGGATAGGGTTGGTTTGACAAGGATGGCGACAGTTGAATCAACGACTTCGGGGATGGCGCCGAGATTGGAGGCGATGACGGGCTTGCCGCAGGAGATGGCTTCCATGATGACTCTCCCCCACCCCTCCTCGTAAAGCGACGGGATACAGAAGACATCAGCCCGTTGATAATATTGATGAAGGGAGTGATAGGGTACGTTGCCAACCAGGTGAATATTGTCCGTTTTTTGAGAGATTTTTTTTAGGCGAGAAAAATCAGGCCCGTTACCAACAAAAACAAAGTCGATGTCTGGCAGGTCTTGGGCAACCTTAGCCAGCAGAAGCGCGCCTTTTTGGGGTATGAGCCGACCAATAAAAAGAACAGAAAAACGTTGGCCTTTGGAGGTTTTGGGAGAGGGGGAAAAACGCCCAAGGTCTATCCAATGACGGTAGATATTTAGTTTATTTGGATCGACACCTAAATTTTGAAGTTGGACTCGAGAACGGGCCGATTGAGTTAAGACGATATTGGTGTGGTTGAGGATAGTTCTCATGAGAAATTTGGTGGAGACGGATTGGGGAACGGCGTCGTAGGCAGAATAGATACTGACCAGGTGTTTGGGGATGCCAAATATGGGTTTAATAACAAGCCCAATGACGGCAGCATTTAGCCCATGGGTGTGGACGGCGTCGAACTTGACGGGATGAAACAACAGCCAGAAAAAAACACGAATCAAAAGATATGGAGTAAGGTAAAGAAAATTAAGTAGGGGGTGGGGTTCGAGGCGGTGAAAAAGATTGCCGCCTATCCAGGTAAAGCGGCGAATAAACAGATTTTGGTTTGGTTTCTCCTTGGGCTTGTAGGGGGTGTCGGCGGTGGTAATTGGCGAGTAGGTTAAGATGTAGTTTCGATAACCCTGCGAAGACAAGGTGTCGGTGAGATCAGAAAGATGAGTTTCGACTCCGCCGATGTTGGGGCTAAAGAAGGGAGTGATGTGCAGGATGGTTTTTTTTATTGGCGCCATAATTGTCGATTAATCGGTTTAAGCAGGCCAAGTTGATGTAACAAATAGACCCTAGCGTAGACAAAAAGGGTGATTAGACAAGCAAGTGGATGAAAAAACCAGGCAAGGTCGGGCTGACGAGAGAAACCTTTTAGACTATGGAAGATGGGGATGGCCAAAGAGAGGGTGTATAGGCTAAATCTAAAAATGCCGAGGCGGTTGGCGGATTGCCAATCGTAGGACCGTAATGGTTGATAATGGTAGTAATCGACCAGCCGGCGGTTTTGTTTGCGGTAGAATTTGGCGATGGAAGATTCGCAGAATGTGTGGATGATGCCGACGTTTACCTTGGCGAAAGAAATAGATGCCGACGATTTTTTTAGGGCGCTGGTGATTAGGTCGATGTCAAAAAGATAGTCGGAAAAAAGGTTTTTTCGGAGAAATTCTGAACGGAAAATGGTGCCGTTGGCACCAAGAGTAGGCAGGGTGGTTTTTGGTTTTAATTTGAGGATAACGTAGCCTGGATATTTGGTTAGGGGTATGTCAAGCCCGGTCCAGTTGCGACTGAGGTAGCTGTAGCGGTCGTAGATGCCATTAATATAGGCGTAAGGATCGTTGGCTCCGATCAGGGCAGAATATCTTTCAATAAAGCCGGCGTGACGGCGGTAGGTAAACTTTACAGGTTCGGCAGCAATGAGGTGTTGATGGCGCCGGAAAGGAATTAACATTTTAGACAGCCATTTTCGGTGAGGAAGGACGTTGTCGGAGTCAATAAGGGCAATCAGGTCACCTTTGGCGATTTTGATTCCGGCGGCCTTGCCAGCTTCGGCAGTTTTTAGGGGGTTTGAAACAATAATGGCATGGTGTTTTTGGGCGATGGAGAGGGTTTGGTCGGTTGATCCTCCGTCGGCGATAATAATCTCAACGGTAGACCCTGGTATTTTTTGACTGGAGATTGAATCAAGACAGGCGGGTAGGACCGAGGCGGCGTTGAGGGTGGGGATGACAAAAGAGATTAGACTCTTTTTAGACGAGATGGCCATATTTGTGAAAGAGGGTAAAGAGGTAATAGTCGAAGGGAAGGCTAAAAAACTTGTAGCGCCAGCGGATTTTGACAAGTAAAAGGGCAGATTTATAGGAAAAGATGAAGAATCCACGATAAAGCGGGTTGCTAATGCGGGAAAGGAGAACATCGTAGGTGTCTTGATCCATTAGGCCAAAAATATATTGGGTGAGCATAGCGGTGAGGCGGGCGTCTGAAGCCGAAATCCAACGTTGGTAGATGGCAATGTTGAAGGCGTCTTCGGGCGACATTAAATATTGGCTCCAGCCGTGAAGAGTGTGAGGGTGTTTTAGACCAAGCTGTTTTGCCCGGTGAAAGAGCGGAGCGCCTGGGTAAGGGAGGAAAAGGTAATAGGTATAACGATTGCGTTGGCAAATTTTAAGTAACTTGTTGATGAGGGCAAGGGTGGACTGGTATTCCGATTTGACGAAACGATTATTTTCTTTGGGATCTTTTGACCAGGGTAAGCCGACCAAAAACGAGTAAAGAATTTTGATGCCGTATTTTTTACATAGTCTGGTGAATTTGATTATCTCATTAACATTCATGTCCTTGGAAATCAGGTCAAGGGCTGACTGGGAGCCTGACTCGGCGCCGGTGAGGATCATGGAACAGCCGCTTTTTTGCATTAAACGCCAGGTCTTTGGGTGGTAGAGAGAAAGTTGCCGGACACGGCCGTTGGCATTGCCCCATTTGATTTTCAGTTTGCGTTTTAGTATGCCGCGGCAGATGTCGTAAACTCTTTTTTCGTCGACAAAAAAATTACTGTCGATGACGGCGATGGAATCAGCCCGATAGGTTTTTACCAGATTTTCCCATTCGTCCAGAACGGTTTTGGCGGTGGCAGCGACCCAGGTGCGTTTATTGACGATTGGTTCGACACAAAAGCCACAACGATGGGGGCAGCCATAGCTGGAAATATACGAAATAGTTTTTTGGCCGTATTCGGTAGTGATGGCACATTTTGACAGGTCGACAAGGTGGTAAGGAAGCGGAGGTAATTTGGCCAGATCGACTGGTGGGCGAGGAGAAGTGTGACGGATTTTTTTTGACGACTTGTAGACGATGCCGGCGATGTTTTTTAGACTTTGTTTTTTTTCGAGGGCATGGACCAGCTGGGTAAAAGTTTCGTCGCCCTGACCAATAACGACTATGTCTACATATTTACTTCTTACGGTCTCTTCAGGTAAAATTGAAGGGTGCCAGCCTCCCCAGACAATAGGGAGGTTGGGGTATTTTTTTTTGACTAGTTTAGCTATCTTGAGACCGTCGTGGATTTGAAACCCAGTCATGGCGGAGATGCCAAGGCAGATGGCATCTTTTGAATCCCTAATAATTTTTTTTGCCAGGTTTTTTTGTAGATGCCTGGAATAAATTTTTATATCGTAACCTTGGGTGTCAAGAAGACGGGAGATGGCCAAAAGAGACATGGGGATACCTTTCCAAGGGCGGAAGTAAGGAAAAGGGGTTGGAAAATATAGGACAACTTTTTTAGTGGTGTTTTTTTTCTTCATGAGCGAAAATCCTTAAGTTTTTTTAAAAACCGAAAGGCGTATCTAAAAAGATGGGCGATATCTTGAGTTGATCTGATGTTGACTATTTGGGAAAAGATAAACTTGGGAGTGATGATACCCTTAAAGAGGTCCTGGATTAATTTTTTTTGTTCAGAGGCGGTAAGGGAAGTTTTTATTACAGGTTGGCGCATATCGTATTTTGACCAGTTTTGGGTGATAAGTAAGTTGTTTTTCTGGCAGTAGTCAAAAAGAGGTGTCCCCGGGTAAGGAATGACAATGGTGGCTTGCATACTATCGACCAGTCCTAGTCGGAAGAGTTTTTTGGCGGCGGTGAGAGTGACGGAAGCGTCGGTTTTGGTTTCCCAGGGGTAGCCGATCATAATGGTGACATGGGGCTGGAGGCCGGCTTTTTTGGCCATGCGGAGGTCTTTTTCGGCGTTTTCGACCAGGTTGTTTTTATTGATCCGGTTTAAGGTTGATTGGTTGGCAGATTCGTAACCGTAGAGAAGGAAACGAAATCCGGCTTTGGCCATCAGTGAGTATTGTCGCTGGTCTAAGACGCCGAAGCGAAGGTTGCAACTGAGGCGAATTTTTTGGTTAAGGCCGCTGGCGATAAGGCGTTGGCAGAGGTCTTCGAGCCATTGACCTACGGGGATGGTACCGGAATCATCGAAAATTTCTTTGACGTGGTAGTTTTGATAAAGACTTTTTATTTCTTCAAAAACACGATCAACGGAAAAGTGACGGTAACCGCCACTGGGATAGAGGGTGGTCCAAGAGCAGAAGGTGCATTTTCCCCACCAGCAATCACGGCCGGACATGATATAGGCGCCGGGAAGGTAGCGATAGTTGTTGTTTTGATAGGCATAAAGGTGCCATTTGGTTAGCTGGCGATCGATGATAGGCAAACTGTCAAGATGGTGGTGAATGAGGGAAAATTTGCCGGTATTTTTTAGTTGTTTGTTCTGGCGATACCAAAATCCAGGTTGAAGTTTTTCGTTGCGGGTGAGGTGATTGGTAAGGTTAAGGAGCATAAAGTCGTAGTCGCCGCCGGTGATGATATAGTCACAGGGAGAAAGACGGAGGGATTCCTCGGGAAGGGCGGTAACGTGATCGCCCATCAGGGCTATCTTGGGTTGCCAATGGGGGTCATTTTGGGTAATGCGTTTAATTGCCTTGATGATTTGCCAGTGTTTTTTGACGACCGGAGTCTTAGTTTCGATGGCAATCAGATCAGGCTTGGCAGCAGCAAGTTCCTTTGACCATTGGGAAAAAGTCTGGTTTTGGGCAATACCATCATGCCAGTAGACTTGGTAGCCTTTGGATTTGAGAAGAGTGGCGGCGGAAGCAGGAACGACCGGATAGAAAACGTTTTGATTGTGACTCCACTGGAACTGTCGGTTTTGGGAGAGGAATGGTTTGCCTTTTGAGCCGGAAAGAGGCGGATAAGAAATGGAGACGCTGAATTTAGCCGCCGACATATTCGCCAGTTGACTGATTAACCTGATGGGGAGTGAATTTTAAGCTTTTTTTGGAAAAACCGACAACAAACATCAGTCCGTAATAAAGATGGGTAATGGGAATGGTGGCGACGGCAAGCAGAGAAGCGGGGAGACTGTTTTTTTGGATCAGTAGCTGGAAAAAAGTCAAAATAACGGCAGTGATGTAGACAGCCAAAGGAAGGAGAAACAAACGATTTTGATGATAGAGGAAGGGAAGAAGAAGAGTGTAGAGGAGAAAGAGAGAAGGGAGAAGATAGCCAGGACGAAGACTGGTTTTGGGGAACTTTTTGGCAAAATGTCCGCGAGAAATTGCGTAACGGGAAATTTGTTTCAGGTGAGGGATAACCACCGGGCGGCGATGGTGGTAGACGATAACCTTAGGATCATAATAGATTTTTTTCTTTAGCCGATGGGTAATGGCAAGGCATAACAGGGTGTCTTCGCCGGGCCAGTAGTCAGTGTTAAAGCCGCCGGTCCGATTAAAGTCAGAGCGGCGGACAATAAAATTTACTGACGGGAAATCATCGACAAAACGGGGGTTGGCGATTTTGTTGCGGTAGGAACCGGCTCCCCCACTTCCCAAAAAAGTTGACCAAAATAATCCGGAGGCACGGCGGGAAACAGAATCACTTTTTGGGATAAGCGATGGACCGCAGACGGCAGAAATATCTGATTTGGAAAAAGATTCTAAGGCGTTTTTTAGCCAGTGACGATGGGGGTAGGAATCGTCATCAATAAAGGCGAGAAATTTGCCTCTGGCGAGTTTGGCGCCGAGATTGCGTTTGAAGCTTGGGCCAAGATGACATTGATCGCGAGAATACTGTTGTGAAATTTTATCGGTTATTACCAATAATTCGTATTTTTTGAAGCTCTGTTTTTTGAGCTTTCGGATGGTTTCTCTTAGATAAGAGTTTGGCTGACGGACAGGAATGATAATCGAAAAAATTGGTTTGGTCATTGTCCGGTATTAATCCTCATTTCCAGATCTGGATCATATATCCATTTCCGGCGGTTTTTGTCGTCGTAGTATTTTATGATTTTCAGACGGTAAAAGACAGCCAGAGTGTCGATTAGACTGCGATAGATGGTTTGTAATCCGGAAGCGTGAGTCAGGCTAGCAAAGACATAATTTAGTTTTATAGGAGCTTCATAAATACGGGAGAAACCGAGATTTTTGGCTACGGCCAGGATTTCGATATCAAAAGCGTACCTTTTAACCAGGAGTCTGGGGAGTACTTTGATTAAAACTTGTCGTTTAAATATTTTCAAGCCAGCCTGGGTATCCTTGATGTTGATGCCAAACAGGATATTGGTCAGAAGTCTAGCCATAAGGCTAATTATTTGTCTGTCGAGCGGATAGTTGACCTTGGAAGCAGGATGGCGTTTGGAGGCAACGATGATGTCGGCGTCATACCATTCGAGATGTTCCAAAACCATAGAAATGCCGTTTGGGTCGATTTCCATGCCAGCGTCGATAAAGGCGATATAGTCCCCTTTAGTGTGAGCCATGCCGTAGCGGACGGCATAACCTTTGCCATGATTATGCTGATAGCCATAAAGTTTGGTTTTGGGCAATTTGAGTTGCTTGATGATGGAATACGACCTATCGATGGTGATGCCGTCGATAACTACTATCATTTCGTAGTCGTAACGAATTTGTTTTAGGGTTTGGTGGATTTGGATTAAATCGTCTTTAATGGTCTTGGCCTGCTTATAGACAGGGACGATGACAGAGAGGAAATGTTGTTTATTTTTTGCCATAAAATAGGGCCTGCTGGTAGACAGCCAGGGTTTGAAGTCCGGTGTTTTGCCAGTTAAAGTGGCGGCTTCTTAGCAAGCCGAGGTTGATGTATTTTTGGCGTAAGGCAGGCCGGGTGAACATTTGACGGACCGTCGAAGCGAGATTGCTGGGAGAATAAGGATTGAAAAGAAGAGCGGAGTGGTAGGCGATTTCGGGCAAACAGGTTTGGTTACTGGCGACAACCGGACAGCCACACTGCATAGCCTGAACGATGGGGAGACCAAAGCCCTCGGCGTAGGAAGGTTGACAGTAGAGGGTGGCGAGGCTAAAGAAGCCAGGAAGGTCAGAATCAGGGACGAAACCGGTAAGAGTGATTAGCCTTTGACCAGAAGGCGATGCGGCCGTTTGTTGAAGCCAGAGCAAATCGCGATTCCATGGATGATTGTCTACCT
Source organism: Candidatus Shapirobacteria bacterium UBA1435 (assembly GCA_002329385.1). Classification (GTDB taxonomy): domain Bacteria; phylum Patescibacteriota; class Microgenomatia; order UBA12405; family UBA12405; genus UBA1435. Next base: position 24,947 of record DCTR01000034.1, on the reverse strand, counting down.
GTTGTCTGACAGCGGCAGCGCCAACAATGACAAGGGGTATTTTTTGGTCGAGACAAGTAGAAACTAAGGAAGGTAGATTTTTGTTCCAGTTGACATCGCCAAGATACATGACAAATTTAGGGGGTAAATGGTATTTTGATCTGATTTGTTTGAGGGTTGCTTGATTGGTGACGGGTTGGAAGTTTTGGTCGGCAGCCCCGTAGGTAACGTAAATTTGATCGATGGGATATTTAGTAAGATCGTTGATAACAAATTTGGAGTAGTGAGAAATGGTGATAACCAATCTAGATTTGAGCAGACGGTGTTTTTGGAGTTGCCAATTGATTTGGCCCCGAAATCCGGCGGGAAAATGCTCCTTGTATTCGATGGGGATTAAATCGTGGACAGTGACAATGTAGGGAGTTGGCAGACGGGAAGGCAGGGTGGGGGCAAAGATGTCAAAAGACGGGTAGTGGATGAGATCGTATTTTTGAGGATCGAAACCGTTCTTTGATTCGACTAAATCGATTTGCCATTGGCCAAAATCGGGGTGGTTTTTTTGTTGGCTAAGGATGGCATCGATAAATTGACGAGTGAAGTAACCGATACCCCTGACGGCATGGCCGCCAGAAAGAGGAGAGGCGTCGATGGCAACCTTAACTTTCCCAGTCGTCATTTGAGTTGGATTGCCGTTTAGCACGGTTTAATTCCCAGAGTTTGGTGTAAGCGATGGGAAAACGAAGCGCAGAAAACAGGGCAAAGACGAAACCGGGGAAGCCATCGACGTAGCCACGGTGACGGAAAAACGCAGAGAGAAACCAGGCGGTTGGTTTGAGAAGATAGTAGTTGAAGAAGGAGAGCAGGCCAATTGGAGTGTTTTGGTCGAGCAGGTCTTGGGCGAGAGAAGTGGTGTAACGATTGGCACGGGTGAGGTATCGGCTGAAAGAAATATCGGCATAATGGAGTAGATCGGATTTGAGGTGGCCAACGGCGCCTTCAACTTTTGCCTGTTCATGGACAGATTGACAGGGAAGGTGGGCATAGCCTTTTTGATAGAGCCTGATGGTTGGATCAGGATATTGTCCGCCTTTGGACAAGAACGTGGCAAGAAAATAGTTTCGACGGTTGATCCAAAAGCCACGATAAGCGATATGGTTTAGCGGTTGGCGAACAAGGGAGAGAATTTCTTTTTTTAGGTTTGGAGAGACAACCTCATCGGCGTCTAATTGGAGTATCCAGGTGCCCCGACAATTATCGATGGCTTTTTGTTTGTTGAGATGAAACATCATCGGGTTGGGAAGAGAGATTAACTTCACCTTGGAATACTTTTGGGCAATTTGAGGAGTATTGTCTTTTGATTGGCCATCGACGATGATAATTTCGTCAACCCAGCCATTTATTGAGTCCAGACAACGACCAAGATTTTTTTCTTCGTTGTAAGTGGCAATGGCAACAGAGAGGATCTTTTTTTTAGTCATGCTATTTGGTATATATTTTAAAGCCAGGAAGTCCGTTTGGGAAATTAACGACAGTGAGGGGATTTTGGGGAATAGATTCATCGGCGGCAATCACCAGTGAATTTTGAGGTATGTTGTCCCAGATTATTTGACCAAAATAGATGTTGTCGATTTGCGAGACGGTAGAAAAGCCAAAACGATCGGGTTTAGTGAGGGTGATTTGGGGGTGGAGTTTTCGGGGTGGATAGCGGGAATAAAAAAGATAGAGAATATAGGGTTGGTCGTATTGGTTGGTAACAAAGATATGCGAATAACTGTTTTTTTTCTGATTGATAATATCAGTGATTTGGTCAAAACCATAGTTCCAGGCGAAGGGATAGCGTTTTAGGGAGTGAACAAAGTAGGCGTCAAAATAGCGGCAGAGGCCAAAGATGATTAAAATAGCAAAAGAGAGTCTGGCAATTCGGAATGAATGTAGTTGTCTGATTCTGGCAAGCAGATGTTGGCTACCGGCAGCAACAAAAATAGCTATCGGAATAGACATGGGCAGAGAACGAAGGGCGGAGGGTGACTGGAAGGTGAATGATGAGGCCAATGGGGCAATAAATAGCCAGGTAAGGAGAAAGGCGAAAAAACGTCGAAAACGACGATGACTAACCAAAGATGATAAGCCGATAAATAGTAGGGGTAATTGGTAAAGATAATTTTGGCCGAATTCAGGAGTTTTTGAGCGGGGAACATCGTCACCGGTGAGGAATAAAAAGTTTGGGTCAAAATGGGAGGCGTATTTTTGTGCCCAGGAAATCAGATAATTAAAGCGATGATTATGAATAACCCGATAAAAAAGGAAAAACGGCTTAGAGGGGTGGTGCTGGTTGAGTAGTTCGTTTGACCGCCAAAGAGGGCCGCTATCGGCAGAGAGGCCGACCCCGCTTAGCCTGGCAAGGGCGCCGCCAGAGATTAGGGAGTTGGCTAGGGGTAAGCAGAGAATGAAACCAAAAATCAAGACCAGTAGATACCTTTTGAGGTTATTGGCCAGGTGATGGTAGTTACTAATAAAGAGAAAGAGTCCAAGGAGGGGGGCAAATATTCGGGCGGAGTGGTAAGTGTATAAAGAATAGACGTAAAAAATAACAAAAAGTGTGGTGCACAACCAAAAGCGGGACAAACGGGAGAGGTAAAAACAATAGGTGCCAATAATGATTAAAGACAGAGCGGCAGATGACTCCCAGGCGCCTCGAGAAAAGTGGATATGCCAGGGAGAGATGGATAAAAACATGGCGGAGAGCAAGGCAAGACTGGTTGAGGCTGATAATAGCCTGACTAGAAGAAAGACGAAATAGATTGAAGTAACCGAAAGGATTAGGTTTGGCAGACGGACAGAGAACGTGGAAGGGCCAAAAACAGCGATGAAAGGGGCAGCAAGATAAAAATAACCACCTGGTTTATAGTCGCCGAAAGAACGAAAATGGATAGGCCATGATTGGCCGTGTTCGTCGAGGCCGGTTTTGATAAGAGAGTAGCTATTGTAGGCAATCGCCGCTTCGTCGGGGTTTAGGGTGGGATAGCTGTCGATTTGATAGAAACGAAGAAAGAAACCGACGACAAGAATTGAGATGATATAAATCCACGATTTTAGAGTCATGGACTTAGGTTGCATATCGGTACTACCATATGGTTTTGTCTTGGCGATGGAGGCGGAAGTCTTGATTTTACCGGTGGAATTTTTATTTTTCATAGGCGTAGAAGGTGGAGAGGTCGTTTATGGGTGATAACGGAGTAAAGCTAGTGGAGAATTCTGGTAGTTTGTCGATATTTTGACGAAGAATATCATCGCGGGAAAATATGGCTAAAACCGAATCAAGATTTTTGAGATGGTCGTAGGAAGGAGATCTGAAAATAATGTTGTCGATTGTTTCGACTTTGCCAATATCGGTGCCGTTGACAATAAGCTTGGATTTTGGCTGATAAAGCGCTGGCGGATAGTGTGAGTAGAAGAGATAGAAAATATATGGTTGGCCGTAAAAGTCGGAAAGATAGACTGTTTTTTTGTCGGAACGGGAGAGGAGGTGTTCAATAGCCTGTTTGTATCCGTAGGTAAAATCGGCGGGATGGAGTTTGACTAAGTGGTGGTGGTACATTTCAAGATAGTATGAGAAAGAGAGGGCGTATAAGGAGCAGACGAGGACAAGGTAAATCTTTTTTGTGAAGGCGGGTAGAAGGTAATATATTCGGCTTATTCCCAAACCAATAAAAACAACAAGGGGTATGGAAAAATACATTGATCTGACGGCGTGGACAGTGTCTCTGGTGAGAGACGAGGATAGGGGCGAAACAATAAGCCAGAGAAGGAAAAAACGATGCCCAGGGATCCTTTTGAATTGGTTTAGGGCGGTAATTATGCCGATAAGAAGAAAAAAGTAGGACGGGTAGAGCAATACCCCCAGATAAGGAGCGGAATGGCGGGGATTTTGCCAGTCACCCTCGAAAACCAAGAATCTGGAAGAGAAATGATTTAGGTAGCGGTAAACGATCTGGCGACTAAAGTAGGCCAGCCGGTTATGAAAGAGACGGAGGTCGGCTTGAGTGGTTTCGGCATTTAGCAGGTTGGTTTCTTCTGGTGATTGAGGATAAGAAAAAATACTGACAACGTCGAGGCGATTGGAATCGCGGTTAAATAGCAGCCCCGAAGCGATGGGTAGAGAAATAAGGAAAAGGATAACAAAAAAGGGCGCAATTTGACGGATTTTTGGTCGAGAGATAAGGAGGATAATAGAGATCAACAAGGGGACGGTCAGTTTGGCGGTTTGGTATGAATAAAGACAGAGACCGAAGGCAAACGAGGAAAGGTAGAGGTGGAGGCGTCTATGGCTTTTAAGCGAGAGAAAATATAGGTAAAGGGCTAAGGTGAGGCCGAAGGTAAGGATGTTCGTTTCCCAGGCACCTCTGGAAAAGTGAATATTATAGGGATTGAATGCCAATAGGGTGGCGCAGAGATAAGGAAGGAGTTGGCGTTTGGGGTAAAGCAAACTGACAAGCAAGAAGAGAACAATGGGGGTTAGGGAACCAAGCAGAATGGAAGGCAGGCGGACAGATAGTTCAGAGAGACCAAGGATGGAAATAAAAGGAGCGGCCAGATAGGCGTAGAGGGAGGGCTTATAATCGCCAAATGATTTGAGAACCAAGGGGAGAAAGGAGCCGTGTTCGTCCTTTAGAGTTTGCGATAAGGAAAAGGCGTTGTATCCCAGGGCGGCTTCATCCCAGGTTAAAGGAGGATAGTCTGAACGTATAGATCGAAAAAATAGGGAAATGATAAAAATCAAGGTTAGAAATTTGGTGTTATTTTTCATCTAGATCGATTGATGAAACTATATCAAAGGCGGGTTGGTTGTTTAAGAAATAAATGGTTTTTTGAAGAAGAAAAAATCGGGAATCGTAATTGTTGGGAGAAGTAACAAGAAGAGTTGAGGGGGGAGGGTTTTGAGTTTTTTGGACTATTTCCCAATCATTTAAGAAAGTGAAACTGCCAAAGGAGTTAACCCAATACCAGTGGTCGTGGTAGTCAGACTTCAAAAGGTTTTGATCTTGGACAAGGCGAGGGTCGACGGGCCAATAAAAGAAGAGAAACTCGTGTGGTTCGCCATATTTTTTGGTAAAGAATATTTGCCGGTATTCAGGTGAGTGTTGCTTCAGGTACTCGACAGCCTGCTGGTAGCCGTATTGCCAGGAAAAAGAGTATTGATTGAAATACTTAAAAAAGTAGTTATGTAGATAGAAGAGGAATTGGATAAGGCTGAAAACGAGAAACAATAAGGAAAACAGGTGATTTTTAAGTGATAAGATGGTCAAAAAGAGACCGATGAGAGTAAATAGATGGGGAACAGGGATAATGCTGTAGGCTCTAATAATCGGCCAATCACCAGCAGTAATGACGGCAGGTAAAAGGCCGACAATAAACCAGCAAACAAGCAAGAGATAGGGGGGATTTTTTTTGACCGCTTGGATGAAGGCGTAAACGAGCCCAATATAGAAGAAAGGCAGCCAGAGGGAAAGAAGGATGCCGGTGTTAGGGATGTTGAACTGTTGATTGGCCGTGCCAACAAAGAAAAGGTTTTTTGGGTCGAGAAAAGAGAAGTAATTTTTGGTGATATTGAATGAAAGGTAAGTGATTTTGTTATAGATGATTTTTGCAACTAGCGGTGATCCGGAAAAGTTGTTTCTTTGGTGGTTAATGTAGTTGATGGCGCTTGGGTTGAGAAGGGAAACCCAGTTGCTTCTGGCTCGAGAAGTGGGATGAAAAAGGTTGATTAGGGAAGGGATAAAAAATATTAAAAAAATAGCAACCGAGGGCAAGATTTTTTTAAGAGTCAAATTTGCCTGTCGATAAAGGATTAAAAGAAACGAAAAATAGATTATCGGGCTAACTAGCCTGGTGTTGTGATAGGCATAAAGCGACAGGCCAAAGAGGAGTGAGGAAAGGGGCAAAAGTGAAGTTTTTGAGCGGGAATAAAGTAGGCAGGTGATGCCGCTAACAAGAAAAAATTGGGCAATAGTGGATTGAAATACTGCCCGCGAGGGAAAAAACGTCCAGGGAGAAAGGCAAACCAACAACATCAGAAATAATGAGCGGCGGCGGTCGGAAAACATTGCTTGGCAGAGAAAATAGGAGAGGACTACGGTCAGTGAACCCAAGATGGCACTAGGTAGCCGAATAGAGATTGCGTTCAGGCCGAAGAGTTTGATAAAGGGGATGGTTAGGTAAAGATTGAGGACGGTGGGGTAATCGCCGTATGCCCGAAAGTTAAAAAGTGGCCAAGGTGTCCCCCACTGGTCCTTGCCTGTTTTAAGCAATGAATAGGCATTGTAGCCATGGCTGACTTCGTCCCAGTTTAGACTTGGAGGGTAAAGGTCGAGACGATAAAGGCGGATAATAAAACTAAAAAGGGTAACGATAATAAAGAAAAGGCAATGGCCGGAAAACAGTCGAGACAGAAGGGAGGTGGAAGTTGTTTGTTGACGATGGGCGTTATTTGTCATAGTTTGACTTTGGCGACAGGCTGGTTTTTATTAAATAGAGGAGAAGGGTGGCGATGGAAAAAAGACTAATGAGGTTGGAGGCGTTGCGAATGGGAGTGTTGGTAAAGACCAGATCAAGACGGTGAAGACCCGGAGGAATTTTGGTTTGAATAAGCCCTAGGTCTGTTTCGATGGTAAACGGATGGGGTCGTTGATTGAGATAGGCTTGCCAGCCCGGGAAGTAGACAAGGGGAAGAAGGATGGTCGAGTCGGAAGCAGTTTGGAGATTGACAACGAATTGGTGGCTGGTTTTTTGATAATCGAGGAGGGTGACTTTTGTTTGATCGTAGACCGGCTTTTGGGTGGCGAAGGACTTTGGGTAGTTTTTGCCGTAGATTGGCCAGTAATCCTGAATACCCGCGCCGCTTTGGGCAATCAGATTTTCGCCAGATAACTTTTGGGCGTCAGTAAGGTTGGGAAACCAAAGATCCTCTTTAAAGAAACTTAGGTTTAAAGCGACGACAAGAAAAATCAGAATGGAGGGGAGAAGTTGGCGGAAAAGTTTGTTTTTAAGATGAGAAAGTTGACCAGCTAAAAGGGAAAGACTGAAAGCGGTAAATCCTAGAAATCGCCAAGGAAACTGGAAAAAAGGCATAAAGGAAAAAGACTGCCAGATAAAAGTAGAGCGATTGTGGGTGAGAAAGAGAAAGAAAATTGAGGATAGGCTTAGGATAATAACAAAGAGTGGTAGGCGGTTTTTGGACTGGGAAAGGATAGAAAGGAAAAGGCCGACAATTGGAACCAGCCAGTGAAGAAGGCCAACCTGAAAAGACATGTCGTCTTTGGGTCCCCAGAGTGAAGCACCAAAGCCCCAAAAACGGGAAACGAACAGCTGGTTGAGGGTAGCAAAATGATTAACGAAATTGAAATAACCTTGAGTCATGGTGGCCAGGGTAACATAACGACTTTCAAAGATGGCAGGGATAAGAAAAAAGGCAGACAAAGAGAAAGAAATGGCAGAGAGAAGGATAACTAAAAAACTTTTTCGGCCGTAAACTAAAGTCAAAAAAATAAACAGAAAAGGAATGGTGACCAGACTGGTAAGGTTGTGAGAAAGAAGCAGAGCACAGAGGGAGACGATAAATAGCAGCCGGTGAGACAGGAGAGAGGTAGTAATGGATTTAATGGCAGAATAGAAGACGACAGGGAGGAGGGCAAGGGCGATAAATTCGGCAAGTGCACCTCTGACATAGCTGTCGATGGCGCGGTATGGAGAAAAAAGGTAAAATGCGGCACAAACTAGCGGCCAGTCGCCTTTCCAAAAGCAGTTGGCAAGAAAATACATGCCTACCAGAGAGAGAAAAAAGCCCAAAATAAAGACAAGTTTAAGGCTGTCAATAAAACTTAAGCCGACGATATGGAAGATTTCGGCCAACGCGTAGGGAAAAGGAGAGTAAAAATTAAATAGCGGATAACCGTAGCCCATTCCCGCCAAGGGGACATAGCGGCATGGGATCTGTCCATCACGAAGACATTGGTCGAATTGTTGGAGGCGAAAAACATGGATGTCGTCTTGCATGGAGAAATAGCCGGGGCGGAAGAGGCGGTATGAAGACAAGAGGAAAAGTAAGAATAAAATAATGAGATGGTGGTATTTCATTCTGGTTGTTTGAGGCGGTTGACTGCTTTGTTTTGGGGTTTGATGTTGATGGGAACAAATAAAAAAAGGTCGGCGGTTATCAGAATTATAAAGTAGAAGACAATAAAAGGCCGACTAAGGCTACCAAGTTTGGCGGTTTGATTGGCAGCCGACTGGTTTAACGACTGGCGAAGATCAGTCGACTTGTGAGTAAGACGATAAACCGGCTGGCCCGACTTATTGGCCAAAAGATATAGACTGTCGACGGATTGGCCAAGTGAGGAAATTTCAACGGTAAGATGGGAGGGTGAACCAGATATCGGGTCGAATTTGTAGGTAAGCCAGGATGGGTCGCCAACATTTCGTCCGGAAAAGGTTGACTGGCGAATAACGCCACTTTGGTTGAAGACAGACAAGACAAGTGTCTGTTGATTTTTTAGATTGGGGTTTTTGAGAAAAAAGGAGATTGAGTTTAGGTTTGGAGTAGTGACATCGATCGGGCGGGAGTAGGTGGAGGATGGGGAGAGAGGTAGTTGAACGGCAGCTTCTTCGTGAAGATCATAAACCCGTTGGCGGATAAAAAGAGCCGGGGCAAGAAATAAAATAATAGTAAAAAATATTAGCTGGCTAAGGAAGACGGCGGCGATTTTGAACATAGGCGCTGGCTAAAAATATAGAATAGAGGGTGATAGCCCGATGGCTAAGATCCCTGATAAGGTCGGGATTTAGGGAAAAACGGTAAAAGAGAAGAGAATGAGGGGAAGTAAGATTGATAAACTGGCTATCAACGGCAGTTAAATGTCCCCAAAAAAGAAAACTGTCGGGGGTCAAGAAGATATAAGTAAAGACAAGAAAATATAGCGGCAGGTGGAGATAGACAAGCGACGGTTTGGTAAAGATATAAACAAGTTGAAAGGGCAAAAACCAGATTAGCCATTGAGGGTGAAAGTTTACCAGACTTAGAAAGATAAGGAAGACCAATGAGAGGTGAAAGTATTGGCTTGACGGCCTGGTGAGGAGGTAGTGGATCAGGATAAAGAAATAAAGAACCGGAAAAAGTGGCAATTGAAGGAAACGGTATTCCATTATTTTTTGAGTAAGACCGGAGCCGGTAAACGACTGAAGAAAGTGATGACCAAAGAGGAATGGGATAATGGTAGCCAGAAGAGGCAGGGTGGCGAGAAAAATATAGCTAAAAATTAGTCTGAGTCGATAGGGTGGCCTCAAGATAATAAATGGTAGGAAAAGGACTGGGTAGGCCTTAAGTGAGATGGCTATTCCCAAAGACAGCGCGGAAAATGAGTAGCGTTGTTTCTTAACTAAATATAAGGAAAGACAGGTAAAAAATACAGGAACGATGTCGAAGTTGCCAAGAACGTAGATAACGTAAAGGGAGATGGGGTTAAACAGCCAGAGACGGAAGGCTTTGGGAGAATTGGTCAGACGAAGAATAAGAAAGGCGGTGAGAAAATCAAAAAAGAGATAGGGAATCTTGAGGATAAACATAAAACAATAGAGGTTTGGATAATCGTTGGCGCCAACCCCCCAGTCGTTTAACCAAAGGAAAAAATCGTGAGGTAGAAACGGTCGAAGTAAAAACTGGATAGCGCCAAAGAAAAAATAGGTAAGGGGCAGATAATTAAAAGTGTCGGTGTAAGCTAGGCGGGGAAGATTTTGGTCGATGAACTGGTATATATTTAGGTATCCTTGGGACAAAAATTGAAAATGGTAGTGTTGGCTTTTGATGTCGGGATGATAAAAGAGAGGCATGATAATCAGACGGATGATGAAGGCGAGAACTAGCGGGTTTAAAAACCGTTGGCGCACGGTCATAAAAATGTTTTTAGGCGACGGTAAATTTGATTAGTTTTGATTATTATGGTGATGAGTAGATGCTTTAGCCTGCCATGGTAACGAATTGATCCGGGAATCAGGCGACGCCACTGGGTTGATTGGTCAGATAGGGTGCGACCGCTTAGGCCATGGTAGTGGACGACCCTCGAGCCGGGAAAAAAATAGATCAGTAAACCGTTTTTTTGAAGTTGGCGGCAAAGTTCAAGGTCCTCAAAGTAGAAGGGGTAGCCTTCGTCCCAACAGCCAGCTTTAAGAAAATTTTCTCGACTGATAAGGATTGCTCCGCCACTTATATTCTCGACGGGTATGGGCTTATCGGTTGGGGGTAGGTATTTTTGGTAGGTGTCTTGGCCAAGCCAAAAGTGTCTGATGGCATTGGTAAGAGATTGGTCAGGAAAGACCGACGGTTGGGGTGAAAGGTCAGGATTGAGAAACAGAGGGCCGATGGCGCCGACTTGTGGGTTAGATTTTATGTATTTAATCATTTTCGACATCGAGTTATCGATAAGCACCATGTCGGAATTGAGAAAGAGTAAATACTCTCCTTTTGATCGGTGAAAACCGATATTGCAGGCCTTGGAAAAGCCGAGATTTGATTGGTTTTGAATATAAATAATGTTGGCAAGAGCGGGGAGTACCTGGGAACTGTTGTCGGTTGAACCATTGTCGACGATAATAGTCTCGAATTTTACCGAACGGGAAAGGTATCGATTTAGACTTTGAACACATTTTTTAGTAGTTTGAGCAGTGTTCCAAGTTGGGATAATAACCGACAACATAAAATTAGTTTGAGTTTATAATTAGATATTTTAGAACAATGAGGAATAAAAGAGTTAAGTGGGTGATTAAAGCCTGGGCAGTGGAGGTGTTGGTTTTCTTACTGATTTTTTTTGGTCTAAAGAGGCATGGAAAATTTTTTTCGGCAGATAAGATGGAGGAAATGATGGTGCGGGTGTCGGAGTCGAGAGATCTGACCGATGACCCGTGTAAGTATGCGATTAAAGGCGATCCTAAAACGCTTGATTATATAAAAATCGATTTTTGGTGTCGGGGAGGAGACAGCTCAAGAAGCACTTTGGACAGAAAGGGAATGCCGAAGACTAGCCTAAACGGTGTTTTTGACGAATATTATCGTATTTTGGGGCTGGACGTTGAAAAAATCAGAGGTAGCGATAGTTGGCAGTGCTTGGTCAACGGTAAGGCCGTTGCCGACTGGGAGATGGAAGTTGGACCGCAAAGCACGATTAGTTGCGTTGAGTTGGAGGATAAGAGGTGAACAGAACATTGGTTAAACTATTGACGGTTTGCCTGGTTCTGGGACTATCGTTTGGGTTAAGGGCAAGAAGATATAGGGAAATACCAATACCGGGTCAGTCGGTTGACGAGTATAGCAATTCATGGGTTGGGTTATCGATAATTAGACTGGGGATGCCGGTGGGGATATCGGGATTTGGAGAATATAAGCATAAGTTCGAAAGGTACATAAACGTGGACAGAATATATCAGTATATCGCTTCGGCTGATCCGTTAACGATAAATTATCCCTGGTTTGATCACCCGCCGACCTTGGGGTTAATAACCGGCGGAGTAGCCTATTTATCGGGAGCAAAATATTTTGAGGATACAACAGCGGCGGTAATTAGACGACCGATGGTAATTATCGGCACAATTTCAGTATTGTTGGTAGTTGTTTTTGGATGGATAAACTATGGCTTTTTGACAGGGGTGGTTGGCGGACTTATTTTTGCTTCGGTACCGTTAGTGGTGCTAAGTAGCCGGATGATACAGTCAGAAAACGCGATTATTCCTTGTTTTTTAGCATGTATGATTTTAATGGCCAAGTATTTGAAGACCAATAAAAGCAAGTGGCTATTGACCGCGGCGATAGTTGCCGGGCTGGCCAGTCTTTTTAAGCTGTCCGGAGTTGCCTGTCATTTGTTGGCGATAATGGTTTTGTTGGGAAGATACGGGCTATCAAGTAAAAAGGCTTGGTCGGACGTGCTTTTTTTTCTGGCCGTTTCGTTACCAATTACTGGTTGGTATGCGGCTTATGGTTTGGCTTACGACGGTAAAACCTTTATCAAAATTTTGTTCTCCAATTACGACAGGTTTTATGGAATTGGCCCACAAGCACTCGTTGACCTGGTGAAATATCAGAGATTGACTCAAGGAAAGTTCCTGACCGAAGGATGGTTAATTGCCGGCTGGATGTCTTGGTTGGCACTGATGGCAAGAAACAGGAGGAAACACCTGATTTTGGTGTCGGCAGTTTTGGCTTACTTGATCACCTATGTACTTTTTGGCAGTCAACCTTACGGTTGGTATGCCTTTCCTTTTTGGCCACTATTAAATATTTGTCTTGGGGTGTTGGTGGTAGAGGGCATAAAAGATCGAAAAGCAGCTATGCCACCGATAGTATTGATGTTGTTAGTGCTGGGAGACAACATTTCCCGCTTAATCGGCCTTGATGATTTTCAGCCGTGGTCTGACATTTGGAGAGTTGGGATATCTTTTGGGTTACTACTGTCAATGTCGTCGTGGTGGTTTAACAAAAAACAGATGCCAGTTTATAGGGCAATCATATTGATTTTGTTTATTGTCCTAATCTATTTAAACGTCAGATACATGAATCAGGTGACGGTGGAATACTGGTGGCAAAATGTTTCTTAAGGATGGGAAAAAAGTTTGAGGATTTGTTGGTCATTTAAAACAGGGAAGACGATTGGAGGCGGGTATTTTTTAAGTTGACGCTTGGCGGCAAAAATAATTTTTAGATAATTGGGACCGGAAATAACCCTGGTAAACAAGGCTAGGCGGTTTGAGCGCAGAAGGGCGGAATCTTCGATATTGCGCCAGACCGTCAATAGTCGATTGCGTTCTTTGACATATTCAAGGAATCGCCTGGGGAAGCGGGAGGTCGTGGCCTCGTGGCGGTGTTCAATGCGACATTTCGGTTCCCAAAGAATACGGTAACCTGATTTCCAGGCACGATAGCCGAGATCCAGATCTTCGGAGTAAAAGGGTGAATAGATGTGATCGAATCCGCCGAGTTTAAGAAAGGCGGCTTTGTTGATGATGGAGCTGCCGCCGGAAAGCCAAGCGGAAATATGGGTTTGGTTAATCGGGGTACCCGGTTCATATTGAAGGTAACCTTGCTTCCAAAATATCCTAGCCCAATTTTCCCGACCAACCTCGCAAAAACCAACGCCGAAGATTTTGGGATCACGAAAATGTTTGATCGATGGCAAAAGATAGCCAGGGTAGGTGCGAATATCGCTATTAAGCAAGACAACATAGTCGCCAATTGATTGGCGGACAGCGTCGTTGGAGTTGGCGCCAAAGCCAAGGTTTTCTTTGCGGGAAATAATCTTTAGCTGGGGATATTTTTTTTGGAGAGATGCGGCATAGTCGAGACTGTCATCTTGGGAACAATCGTCGGCCAAAATTATTTCTCCAGCCGGTTGGCTATTGACGATGACCGATTCAAGGTATTTTTTGAGAAGTTTTATCCCATTCCAATTGGTGACAATGACAGAGATTTTCATGGTTGTTCAAAAAGATCAATGATGGTTTGGGAAAATGATTTTTTGGAAAATTGGCCAACAGAATTTTGGGCGTTGGCAGATAAGGTTTGAAGGAGTTGTTCGTCCTGAGCCAATTTTTTGGTTTTATCAATTAAATCCTGTGGATTATTCCAAAGGAAGCCATTTTGCGAATCGTTAACTATTTCGGGGAGTCCGCCTTTGGCGACAACGAGAGGTACACAGCCGGAAGACATTGCCTCGACGACGGTCATGCCAAAATGTTCGGTATTTTGTGGAGCTAAATTTTCATCAACACCATAGCCAGCGGCATGCCAATAGATTTTAGATCGGGAGTAAAGTCTCTGGAGGAGAGAAAAATCGGGGTTGACAAAAAACTCGATCGGATAACCTTTTGACTGGCGTTGGAGGAGGGAGAGGAATAAATTGTCTTCGGGCGCTTTGGTGCTGCCGCCGGCGAGGACCATTTTCCAGCCCTGGCCATATTTCGGGTATAAATTTTTAAAACATTCGATAAGGACGTCCTGTTTCTTGGCGTTGAGGAGATTGTCAAAACGGCCAACAGTGATAATAACGTTGTCTTTAGAAGAAGAAGGAGCGAAGTTTTCAATGTCGACGGGAGGATAAACGACCTTTGTTTTGTCGCCAATAGTTTTAATGGCAAATCTTTGGGTAAACTCCGAATTACAGATTACTTTTTTGATCAAAAGCAGTTTGGCTGGTTTGGTGAGGCGCTGGAGAAAGGTTTCGTTGGCTGCCGGAAAAGGGACCTGAACGTGGAGATAGTTTTTTTTAGAGAATAGAAAAGGGATACTGCCGTCACTCAAGTAAAAGATGATATCGTATTGTCTAGTAACGCTGATTTTACGGAAAAACCTTTTGAGACGATGAAGAATATTTTGAGCTTGGGCGGGAAGATTGGTTTGGTTGGCGATTGACTCCGGGCTTTCACTGATAAGATCAAGTTGGACGGGAGCGATATGAAAAACGTCTGGAACAAGGCTTAGTCCCTGAAGATTGAGATGGAAACGTTTTTCGGCCTGGTTAATAATGGCCTGATCCCTTGACCAAAAAAGGTCAACTTGCCAACCTTGAGAGAGCATGGTTTCGGCGACAGTGAGGCAATACCTCTCCCCTCCCCCAAGAGTGTTAAGGTAGGGGTCGTAGATGGCGACTTTTTTTGTCATGGTTAATTTTATTATTTTGCTGTTGCAATTCCCAGAGACGGGCATAAATGATGAAAGTATCAAAGGTTTCAAAGATGACGGAAATCCAGCCGACAGTGCCGTCTCTCCACATCTGTTGAGAAATTAGCCGTTGGAAAAATTTAGTCAACATCATCCTGATAAAACGCCACCAGACGACCGGCGGATGATGGTGGAGATAAAGATTTTTAGCCTCAACATCGGTCCAGGCGATGGTCTTTTGAAGCATCGATGTTAGATCACGATGGGTGAAGTGACGAAGATGACCAGCCAGATACCCCATCTGACCGTTAACTTTTGGTTCCTCGTGGAGAATACCAGAAAAGCCGGAAAAGTCAGGACGGTAGAAAAGCCTCTTGACATAGTCAGGGTAGGACCCGCCAAACCGGACACGTTTTCCCAAATAGTGATTTTGACGGGGGATGGCGTAATATGATTTATGGCTTTTGATTGGAGAGAGGATGATTTTATTGATTTGGCGATGGAGATTGGAGGTGACGCGTTCATCAGCGTCAACATACAGTAACCATCGACCAGAAGAAGCCCGCCAGCCGAGGTTTCGCCAACGGGAGAAATTTTTGTTGTATTCATCAAAAGTGCGACGGATAACAAGTTTTTTACCGGCGACTTTTTGGGCAATGGAGACAGTTTTATCGGTAGAGTTAGCTGCGACTAAAACCAATTCATCCGCCCAAAGACAACTGCGAAGGCAGTCGGCAATCATTTTTTCCTCGTTGCCGGCAATAATGATGACGGATAGTCCGATTATGTTTTTTTGGCCCATGATCCTTTACCCAGGTTTTTGAGGTAAAAATCTTTAACAGCCTGTTTTTGCCAGGAAGAGGGAGAAGTAAAAAGAATTTTCAAAGACTGACGAGCAAGAGCAAGTTTGGTCCTCAAGGAGGCGTATTTGTAACCAAAAATCAACCGATTGCGGGTGAGGAAATAGTCGTGAAGAGCACTGCCGGCGCTTGACGACCCCGAGTTTAGGTGCCAGATGACCGACTTGGGGTAATAAATAAGACCAAAGCCAGCAGACTTAGCCCGTTGGCAGTAATCGGCATCTTCGAGATACATAAAATAACTGTCATCCAAAAGGCCGATCTTATCGATAATGAATTTAGGGATTAGAAAGCAACAACCGACGATAAAGTCGACACCCGACGAGGCTTGATCGTATTGACCACGATCAACTTCATCAATGCCGATGTTGCCGCCAATGAGGTTTTGCCAGTCCATCTTGCCGCCGGCAGACCAGATTACCCGGCCTAAATCGGAAGGACGATAGCGATCCCGATGATACTCAAAGCCCTTGGCAAAATATATTTTTGGACCGACAATAGACGGTTTTATGGCGGCGGAAGCGGCGTGAACCAAGTGGGTGAGGAAGTCGGGGTGGACATGGATATCATTGTTGCAGAGAAGAGCATAATCGTAGTTAGGTGAAGAGTGAACCAGGGCATAGTTATTTCCGCCAACGTAGCCAAGATTTTGATTTGTTTCCAAAAGGGTAATTTTGGGATTGGAGGCATATTGGGAGGCGAAGGCGGCGAAAGAGTCGTCGGTGGAACCGTTATCAACCAGATAGATATGGAAATCAAAATGGCGACGATTGATAGAAAGGAGAGATTTGACGGTGTCGATGGTGTATTTTGGCTGGTTCCAGTTTAGGACGATTATTTTTACCTTAACCATAGGGCTAAAATTCCTTGGTAAGCCTAAAAAAGAAATGCCTGATCCGGACAACGACTTTTTTGAGAAAAAAAGGTGAGTAGACGTTGAGGTAGTATTTGGTGAACCAGTGATCATATTCATAGGCCGTTTCCTGGGAGGCGGAGACAAAGGATTCTTTGGCAATCGGCTTGTCGAGTTTACCCTGTTTCTCCCAGAGACGGATGTAAATTAAAGCTTCACAAAGCGACTGAAGAAGAGAAAAGACAAGTCCATGCATGCCGTCTTTGTAACCTTCGCCGGCAAAGAAACGACTGTTAAACTCCTGGACGGGTTTCAAAATGAGATCGCTTGTTTTGAGCTTGTATTCCTGGTGTTGAAGTTCTTCGGCTTTGACGCTGCTGTAGCGAATCGCCCGCTGAATAAATTGAGTGACAGTAGTATAGTTAGTGTGCTTAATGGCAAGCTTGTCGGAGTCGAGAAGGGTAATGCCGTTGCCTTTAGTGACCGGTTGACTGTGGATTTCTTTTTTCCAGGTGATTGATCCTTTTTTAAAAAATCGAATTAAATAGTCAGGCCAGCAGTTGGCATGGCGCATCCATTTGCCGAAGATGTAGTTCATGCGGGGAATCTTTACATAGTCGATGTCGGAGCGGAGAGTGATCCTTTTGAGTTCTTTTTTTAGTGATCTGCCGACGCGTTCGTCAGGGTCAAGAATAAGGACCCAGCGGGAGCTGGCCTTGGAGATGGCGAAGTTTCTAGCCGGCTCGACAACTTTCATCCAGCGGTAAGGGAAGACCTTGGCACCAAAGCTAGTGGCCACCTGATAGCTATTGTCGGTAGAGTGCATGTCGACGACGATGACTTCATCAGCAAAGCCCTTGACTGATTTTAGACAGTGAGAGAGATTTTCCGCCTCGTTACGGACATTAATGATAACGGAAACCGTATTTTTATTTTTCATAAAGTTAGGAATATTTTATCATTTGTTAACTTTATATATTTGGACATACTGATTGTCAAAAATTTTGTCAAGCGAAAGCTCAGAGACGGCCAGATCGGTTTTGGTTAGTTGCCGGTCGACCAAATAGATGTAATCAATCTGATTATTCAATAGAAAACCCCGATTTTCATATCTGTTTAATTGTTGGAAAAATTTAACTGCTTGTTGGCGGCGCCCCTGATAGTCGTAACCTGAATTTTTTAAATTCATTTCATCTTCCAAATAGACAGGCTGTTGGCTATATGCCGAGAGATAGGAAGTGGTTTCGTAAGCATAGAGAGGAACAGGGGTAGGCATATCTCGCCTAAGGTAGGGATCATAAGGATAAGATAAAACCACTCCTCTTGGTTGTTGTCGAAGGAAGGTGATGGCCGGAACTTCGAGACGATGGATGGACGAAGGTGGCGGATCGCCAAGATAGTTTTTTATGGTTTCGTAGTTAGGAAAGAGGATAAAAAAGAGTAATAAAATTTTTGATGATGGAGCCAACTTTAGATCGGTATAGGCGACAGAAAAAAGAATGTTGGTTAAAAATAGGCTGTAATAGACAAACTGGATGGTGTTCCAGGGAGTCCCGTGCTGGACGAACAATAGCGGAATAAGAAAAAGGATGATGGCGGTGGAGCTAACTGCCTTGAAGAAAGGGGTGGCGGTAATTTTTGTCAGACGAGAGAAGAACAACAAACGCCAGGAATAGTTACCGACAATAAAGATGGTCAAGCCAATAAGTTGGACAATGAGATATTTGACCAACCGAATTATTCCAGGTTGCGAGGAGGTGCGGATGGCAGTAAGAAAAGGCAAATAGAGACGGTCAAGACTATCGACCATGCTGTCGAGAAACCAGAAAGGTTGGAGAGAAAGCATAGAGGCTGATTTTGGGTTATAAAATAAAAAAATTGAGCCGCTTAGGACGAGCCCGAGAATAAACTGCTTTAGAAGTAGCCACTGACGGCTAAAGCAAATATAAAAGAAAAAGAAGCAGAAACCGGCAACTGCTGAGTAGACTTTGATGATCGGCAGGGAGGCAAGAAGACAGATGTAGACAAGGTTTAAACGCTGTTTTTGCAGCAGACGAAGCAAAATAGCCAAAATGATGATTAGGGAGAGGGCGTAGGGAGGATTAAGCTGGGTGGAAATAGATTGCATCGACCAAAAGAGCGACTCGCCGCCGATTTGGCCGGAGCGAAATAGGGTGACTATCCAGCCTAGAGAAGAGCCAAAGGTGTTCATAAACATCAAAGCAAGACCACCGCCATGTTTGCCGGTAAGCAATTTGCCCAACTGATAACTTAAAAAGAGGATAAGGGATGAGGAAACGACAGGGAAAACCTGGAAAAGAAGTAAGGAAGCGGGAATGCCGGTCAGACGGTGGACCAGGGCAAGAAAAATATCGAAAAGCGGGTGGTAGTTAGTTAGCTTTTCGCCATGAAACATCGGCAGGTCAATAGAGAAAGGATTGGTGATGTTGTTAATCAGAGATAAGTGCCAGACGCCATCATGGCCATTAGGACCCCAAAAACCGATCCCATACGGGTAGTTAAGACCGCTTCTAATGGTGGGTAAAACCAGACAGGCAAGACAAAAAAACCAGGTGGTTATCAGGCTGATCTTTGGCGGAAGAGAGCGGCCAGTTGTTGTTTGAGCCAATTGATTTCGTTAACAGATATAAAAAGATGAATAAGCAGATAAAGAAGTAATGAGGCCGAAAGTTTTAAAGAAAGTGAGGCCAGATGGTTTAAGTTTAGACGGTTGATGATTAACGACAAAATAATAATGGAAAGACTAGATAGAAGTGGTTTGGAGATTGAAGTAAAGATGTTTACCGAAAACATCCGATTGGCGGTGATCCAGACAAGAAGTGAACTCGAGCCGACAACCAGAGCGGCCGAGGCAGTGCCGATATAGCCATATTTTATGCTTAGTAAAGGATAAAATATCCAGGTCAAGATCGTCCACATCAACATAAACTTAGAGGTGGTAGTGATTTTGCCGACAGCATTAAACAGGTTGGTAAGGGGGGTGGTGACGGCAGCAATGGCGGCACTAAGGGAATAGAGATAGAGGGGAATGATGGCCGGTGTCCATCGGGTATATTTGGGTATTAAGGAAATAAAGTGAGGGGCAGTGACGGAAATTACTGCAAGCATGGGAAAAGTAAAGAAGGCGGTGAAAAAGGTGACTTTTTCAATGGTTTTTTTGAGAAGCAACTTGTCCTGCTGGAGACGGGCAAAGGTTGGAAATGAGACTTTGATTAAAGAATCGGTAAAACTTAAAGGAATGCGCGGACCTTTTTGTGACCAAGAGAGAATGCCAAAAGATTCACGACCAATAATGGAGGCCACCAAAAGATTGGACATCCTGTCCTTGGCCAGAGCGATAAGAGTATTGACCTGGTAGGGTATACCGAAACGAAATAGTTTTTTTAGAACCGGTAGAGAAAAAGCCAAACCAACAGACCAGGGGCTTTTGAGGTAAATGATAATCAACCCTAATAAACTGCGAAAAAAGGTGGCAATAGCATAGGAGTATCCGCCAAAACCGACGAAGGCGAAGATAACCGCGACCAGATAAAAAACCAGATTTTCGATAATGTCGATTGAGGATAGAAGTTTGAAATTAAGCTTCCTCTCCAGGAGGACAGAAGGAATGGTTTTGAGAGAGGCGGTGAAAAAAGCGAAACATAGAGAGATGAGAATCCACATTTCCTTTGATCCGTAGTTTTTTCTGAGGCTAATTTGGGGATAAATAATAGCGACGGCCAGAAGCAAGGCAAGGACAATTAGCTGTTGGATGAAGAAAGTGGTGCGTAGATCACGCTTATCGACTTCTTCTTTTTGCTGAATAAGCGCCGAAGCTAAGCCGATATCAGAAAAATAGCCAAGGATGCTGACCGACTCGGCGACGATGGCAAAGAGACCAATTTCGGAAGGTCCAAGGAGGATGGTCAGGAGGAAAAAGCCGATGATGGAGATACTTTGAATACCAATATTTCTGAGAAAAAGAAAAATAACTCCATACGTTGACCTGGTTTTTATTTCCTGGATCTGTGATTGGTCCATAAAATGGAGAATAGATATATTAGAGAGGTAAGCCAGGCGATGAGGGAAATATAATTGGATAAGTTACGGATGGGGGTGTTTTGGTAGTGGAGATAGATCTGATGATGACCAGAGGTAAGACTAAGCGACAGGCGGCCTAATTCCGGTTCATATGATGGAGTGACGGGTAAATTGTTGTCGAATACCGCCAGTTTGGGGAAATATAGGGTGGANNAAAAGACGACCTTTGAGTTTTGACTTAAAAATAGATTGATTAGCTGCCAATCAGTGCCTTTTTTGGCGCTTAAAACAGAATAATTTGAGGCTGGCTCGACGAAATCAACATAATAGGAGGCGGGTTGATAGGGGGCCTGGCCGGAAGTCTTTGGAAGATAGTCGTAAATGCCGGAGGTAACAAGCTTTTGCCAACTTTCTCCGGATAGTTTTTGCTCGTCCGTCACCGGGCCGTAATGTAATGGTTTAAAATAGCGGTAGTTTAGGATAATTACTAAAAAAGTCAACAGACCGATAAGTAGTCCAGCGGGTTTAAATTTTAATCGGGCGAGAAGTGGCGGCAACCAGGCGACAGAGAGGGAAAGAAAGAATGCAGAGAGATTGAGGAAGCGCCAAGGGAACTGGATTTTTTGAATCAAGGGGATTAGATTCCAAATAAAGGTGGAGCGGTTGTGAGTCATAAAAATAGAGACGAGCCCAGAGGTAGCCACCAAAAAAAAGGCATAGTGGAGCGGAGTTCGTAGTTTGGGTTTTCTTATTAGAGTAAAAACGAGAAGGACGGCGATGAAAAATGGAACCAGCCAGTGGACAAAGCCGACTTGAAAGGGCATGCCATCGTAGGGGCCCCAAACTGACGGGCCGTCGTTCCAGTAACGACTAATGAACAGCTGGAAAAGGCTGACAAAATGAACACTGAAGTGATAGTAGTTTTTAAACATTGAGTCCAGCTGAACAAGTTTCGATTCAACAACGGAGGGGATGGTAAAAAAGGCAGATAAACAAACCGAAAAGAGTACCGTAAGGGTTAGGGCTAGAACCGGCCGGACAAGTTTTTTGAACTGGGGGAGGCTAGAGATGCGATGGCTGGTGAGAAGATGAAATATGGCCCAAAGAAAAACAAAGGGAGAAAAGACGACTACCATGGGATTGTGGGATAGAAGCAGACAGGCCAGGGAAACCGATAGGCCAAAAAGAAACTTAGGCTGGCGGTTTTTTAGGTATCGGAAAACAAAATAAAAAATAAGCGGGAAGAAACTGGAAGCCCAGGCCTCATTCATGGCACCGCGAATATAGACATTAACAGCGTGATACGGGGAGTAAGTATAAAAGACAGCGGCAAGGATACCAGAAACCGGCCCGAATAGTGCCGAAGAGAGGAGGTACATAAAAACAGTGGAGAGAATAAATTGTAGAATGGCGGTGTAGCGGACGGTGTCAATAAAAGACAAACCAATAAAGCGGAAAGCCTGTCCAAAGATATAGGGCAGGGGCGGGTAGTAATTGAAAAGCGGATAACCATAGCCGTAGCCGAGATCTGGTGTCCACCGACAAGGAATTTGGCCGTCTTTAAAGCATTTTTCCATTTCAAGCTGACGGATGATTTGCATGTCGTCGTGCATGTTGTAGTAGCCGGGACGAAAAAGAAAGACAAAGGCGGGCAAGGACAGGACTAAGGACAGTATGAGCGGCAAACTTTTCTGCCGGAGAAGGCGGGTTAAAAAAATGGACAGCTTTTGCATGATTAAAGTCGATAGAGCACCAGATAATCGCCGTCAGGCTTCGGGTATTGTTCGATCAAAGTTAGGCGAGCGAGGGAAAAAGCGGAAAGTTTGTTTCGTGACTGGTTGATCAACAGGTATACTTCGTCGCCATAGGCTTTGGCAGCCAAAAGCGACTGGGGAATCTCGGTAAAACCAAGCCCTTGGCCAATAATAGTCAGGTGGGGAATGCCGTCGGTGTAGATTTGAAGCCCGTCGGGAAGGGTGCCAAAATAGCCTTCGGTGCCAACGATAACGTTACTATGTTTGGAGCGGTCAATAAGGAAATTGGCTGACTCTTCAATCCCCCACCCCGAGGTCCAATCTGTTAAGTAACCGGTTTCAGTGGAAGGAAGGACGAGAGTTTGGGGGGAAAATGACATACGGTAGAGAATTGGCAAACATAGGATAAGGGCGAAAGCGGCAAAAAGATTAAAAAACAAATGCCGATTGTGTTGGAAATACAGGAAGATAATCAAAATAAAAAGTGGGGTGATGGTATACAACAAATAGCGGGCGGTGAAAACCTTGGCAAAAATGGCGTTTGACAACAATGGGGTTATTGACCAAAGGAGAAGAATGATGACTTGGGAGTAGGGTTTTTTTGGTTGCTTGAGGTAGTTGAAAATGACGGCAAGGGCGACAATGACTATCGGCAGGGTAAGGTAAAACCCAAAGATATGGACAATATCCCTAAGGTGTGGAATAAGCGGATCGAGAGGACTGGTAAAAAGACGGGATAATGGCCAAACGTAGTCAAGATTTCTGGCGGCAATCTGGTGGAATTGAGGGNNCCAAGCCGAAGGATGGCGTAGATGAGCTGACCAACAAGAAGGAAGGTAAAGGAATATATAAGCCTTAGAGAAAACGAGCAGGAGGCGAAGACCAGAAAAAAGCAGGCAGAGAGAATAAAAAAATAGATTGAAGGAGATTTGGTAAGGGCGGCGAGGCCAAGGCTAAAGCCAAGAAGAAGGGAGAGATCAAGCCTTGGGTATCGGGAGAGTAAAATAAATAGCAATAAAGAAGAAGTGCCAAAGAGATTGAGCAGCGAGTCGGCCAGAGCAAGACGATCAAAAAAGAAGAAGAAAGGAATAACAGTGTAGGCTAAACAACTGATAATAAAAACTTTTGGTTTGGCAACAAGGGAGCGGATAAAATAAACCAGCGGGTTTGTCTCTGATTGACTTTCATTGAGGAGAAGACAGACAATAGCGGCGGCAAAAAGCATGGTGAGATAGCCGGCGGAAAGAGAGACAAGCCTACCAGCAAAAAGAGGGTTGGGAATGATTTTGAGGGCAATGGCGGTGAGCCACATGTATAGCGGCTGTTTGCCGTCGGTAAGAGGAACAAAGCGGAGGGTCTCGACATTACGAATAAGTTGCGCCCAACGGATATAGATTGCCTCGTCGCCAAAAACGGGTAAATTAGTCAGATTGGGCAGACGGAACGAAATATAGAAAATAGTGGAGAGAGCAAAAAAGAGAATGAAAAGAAAAGGTCGGGTTTCAGCCTTTGGTTTCATAGACACCTTTGAGGTCATTGATTTTGACCCGATAGATTTCTTTGGCCATTTGAATCGATTCTTTGCGATAGCGATGACTTAGGTTGCCTTTGGTGGTGGAAGCGTCTTCGTTTTTCCAGGAGACAGGGACTTCCTTAATTTTATAACCCCATTTTTGGGCAATGAATAGCATTTCGACATCGTAGGCGGTAACGCGCCATCCTTTGGCCTGGGAGGTGGTCTTGACGGCAGCCAGACGGGGGAAGATCTGACGGGCCAGATCGGTCTTAAGGGCCTTAAAACCACATTGAGTGTCGGTGATGGTGGGAAGCATTAATAGCCGGCGAAGGCTTAAAAATATTCTAGCGCCAAGCTTTCTGATAAAGGTATTGCCCTCGCGGTGAATACCGCGCGAGCCGATGACAAAATCGTATTTAGAAAAATACGGCAGAAGTTTGGCGATTTCGTTGAGCGGTGTCGACTGGTCCATATCGGAAAACAAAATCCATGGATATTTGGCCCGTTTTATGCCACCCAACAAGGCAGCCGGCTTGCCGCCATGGGGAAGATCAACTACCTTAAACCCGGGGTTATTTTGAGCAAAGAGTTTGACTAACTTAAGACTGTTATCGGTGGAACCGTCATTGCAGATGAGTACTTCCCAGGTAAAGGTAACCTTTTTTAGATGACGGCTAACCTGCTCTAGCACGCCGTTTTGAAGATTTTTTTCTTCGTTATAACAGGGAATGATGATACTGATTTGGGGAGTTGGCTGATGAGTTTTTTGGGGCATATGTTGATTAATTTTCTCAATAAAGGGAATATTTTTCAAACTGATAGGGGTTAGGGCTGGTGGACTAATTTAAAGATATTAATGCCATTGATCTGCCATTGCTTTTCGATTTTAGACCAGCCAAAAGAGGCTATTTCCCACTGGGGGTGATTAATCGGCTGGCAGTCGATTTGCCAGGGCTCACAAATTACATAAAGCTGGTCAGTGATTTGTTGATGGGTGTCTTGGAGTGGGGCGTGTTTTAGGTAGAAAAAGTAACGGTAGGCAGCGTCATAATTTTGTTTAGCTAAAAGGGCAAGGTTAAATGGACGGGAATCGGACTCGACAAGGATCGAATCGACAATTTGACTGGTGGTGGCAATTTGCCGATTGGGAGGGTAACGAAGATGACTGTTGGTAAAGGCGGATAAAACGGTTAAACCCAAAATTAGGAAATATACCGGCTTGATCAGCGGGGTTGATGAGCGAAGAAGA